>CAZFUK010000659.1:1204-3215 GCA_964522005.1 uncultured Anaerolineales bacterium
CAGCCCCACCCCTGAGTTCATGAGCATCCAGAACTATATTGCCTTCTACCCCAGCAAGATGGAGCGCTGCCTGGTGGATGGCGAAGAGGTTCAGGCCCAGCCGGGCGACTTCTACGGCGGCTGGATCACCCATGACATCGTCGGCCCCTTCAAGGGCGCCACGGGCACCCAGGGCTGGTAAGGATTGCGGCCAGCGAGTTGGCGAATTAGAAATTCAACCTTCACCCGAGCCATGCCTCCCCCTCTCTTTTTAGGAGAGGGGGCAGGGGGGTGAGGTGGGCGGGCGAGTACAACTTCGCCAGAGCGGGCTGTCCCCCTGGTTCAACCTTGTCTTGCGGCTGAGACAACAGTATAATCCCAGTAGGTCATCCCGCTGGGAGAACTCTATGGCTACGCGCTCGCCCCTGATTGACCTGAGTCATGTCGTTGAAGACGGCCTGATCACGTACCCCGGCCTGCCCGCCCCCCACATCTGCGACTTCTGGACGCGCGAGCAATCCCAGGCCCACTACGCCCCCGGCACGACGTTCCATATCGGCAAAATCGAGATGGTCGCCAACACCGGCACCTATGTGGATGCGCCGTTCCACCGCTTCTCCGACGGGGTGGACCTGGCTGGGCTGGCGTTGGAGAGCCTGGCCGACCTGGATACTGTCGTCGTTCGCCCGGACCTGACGCGGACACGCGCCATTGACGCCTCCACGTTTAAGAATCTCAACGTCCAGGGCAAGGCTGTCCTCGTCCACACCGATTGGTCGCGCCACTGGCGGACGCCCCAGTACGGCCACGGTCACCCCTACCTGACGGCCGCCGCCGCCCGCTGGCTGGCCGACGTGGGCGCCGTCCTCGTCGGCATCGACTCGCTCAACATTGACGACATCACCGACGGCCAACGCCCCGTCCACACGGCGCTCCTCGGCGCGGGCATCCCCATCGCCGAACACCTGACGAACCTGGCTGCCTTGCCCGAACGAGACTTCCGGTTCCACGCGGTCCCGGTCAAGGTGGCAGGGATGGGTACTTTCCCAGTGCGAGCGTATGCGGTTATATCCTAGCAAATGCCTTGGGTTTGAGAGGAGGCGGACCGATGGCTGAACCCAGTTTTTGGACCCTAGACCGCTTTCCCGTCGTCTATGAAGGCGGCGAGCCGAAGGCGGTGCTGGTAGATATTGGCTCCTTTGCTCAAATCGAACTTATCCTAGACAATCTACTGAACCGCGAGGGAGAACCGGAGGACGATTTGCTAGTCGCCTCTGGTGCTCTTCGTCAACTTGTGGCGGAAGTCCAGACGCAGCCACCTTCGGTTGATTGGGAGCGTGAACTGGATGAGTTATAAAGTCATCTTGACCAGGAGTTTTAAGAGTAGTGTTGAGCGCCTAGTGAAGCGATTTCCGCATGTCAAGGAGGATGTGCGTATCGCCATTCAGACGCTTATCCAAACGCCACGGCTGGGTGTCGTGATCCCGGGTGGAGAGGGTGTTCGGAAACTGCGGGTGCGAAACACTGACCTGAGCAAAGGAAAAAGCAGCGGATATAGGTTGCTCTACTACATCGAAGACCAGCCGGAACAGACTCTCTATCTCTTGCTGCTCTACGCAAAGTCGGATCAGGCCGATACCACGCGACATGAACTCCAGCAACTTCTCGATGAACTAGCACAGTCGAGAAACAAGCCATCAGAAGGTGACTATGGAAGTCATTGATTCCCAAATTGACCCGAGCGACGAGCGGTTTCAGGCCAACGCGGTCCACAACCGCCACTTAGCCGAGGAACTCGAGACGCGGCTGGCGCAGACACGGGCGGGCGGCGGCGAGCGGGCGCAAAAGCGCCACGCCGAGCAGGGCAAGCTCTTCGTCCGCGAGCGCATCCGCCGCCTCCTCGACCCCGGCTCACCCTTCCTCGAACTGTCGCCGCTGGCCGCCTGGGGCATGTACCACGGCGACGCGCCGGGCGCGGGGATTGTCACCGGCATCGGCTCGGTCGAGGGCCGCGAGTGCATGATTGTCGCCA
>CAZFUK010000660.1:0-3212 GCA_964522005.1 uncultured Anaerolineales bacterium
GAGGGCCGCTTCCCCACCATCCTGTGCCGCACGTCCTACGACAAGAGCGCGCAGCGTTACGTGGACATCGCCGACTATTTCACGCCGCGTGGTTATGTCGTCGCGCTACAGGACTTTCGTGGGCGGGGCCGCTCCGAGGGAACAGGCCAGTACTACCACACCGTCAACCCCCACGAGGGACGGGACGGCTACGACACGATTGAGTGGCTGGCGGCGCAGCCGTGGTCCAATGGCCGCGTCGGTATGGTCGGCAGTTCACATCCAGGCGTGGCCCAGGTCGCCGCCGCGCTCCATCGCCCGCCGGGTCTGGCGGCCCTGTGGCCCGACGTCACGCCCATCAACATGTACGACCACCAGTCGCGGCGCGGCGGCGCGATGGCCTTGCAGATGTTCGGCGCGCTGTTCGTCCACGCCCTCGACGCCCAGGAACTGCGCGACAACCCGGCCGGCCGTGAGGCTATCATCCAGGCCATGACCAGGATGCGCGAGTTGGTCTGGGCCACGCCGTTCAAGCCGGGCCACACGCCCCTGGCCGTCGTCCCGGCCCTGGAAGAGACGCTCATCAACTACTACACCCGTGGCGACTACGACGAGTACTGGGCGCAGGAGTGCAACGACATGCAGCGCTATCTGGCCCGCCACGCCGACGTGCCTATGACGCTGACCGGCGGCTGGTACGACCTGTTCGCCAACGCCACGCCGGTCTATTGGGCCACGATGCGCGCGCAGAATGAGTCCCCGGCGCGGCTCATCATGGGGCCGTGGAACCACACCGCCATGCGCGGCGGCCAGACGGTGATGGGTGACGTGGACCTGGGACCGGAGGCGGCCTGGGGCAACCCGCGTTACTTCGCGGAGCAACTGCGCTTCTTCGACCGCTGGCTCAAAGACCAGCCGACGGGCGTCGAGGCCGACCCGCCTGTCCAGATTTTCGTCATGGGCGGCGGCTCCGGTCGGCGCACCCCCGAGGGCCACCTGGACCACGGGGGGGCGTGGCGCGCCGAGCAGGAGTTCCCGCCGGCGCGCACCCAGTGGACAAAGTTCTATCTGCGGGGCGACGGGGCGTTGAGCCTGGACCCCTCCCCCAGCCCCTCCCCTGAGAAGGGAGGGGAGGACCGTAGGGGCGAGGTCGCCTCGCCCGCCGGGGGGTTAGGTCCACCCCACCCGCTGCCTACCCGCCTCACCTTCACCTACGACCCGGCCCACCCCGTGCCGACCATCGGGGCGAGTTCCAGCGGTCTGATGGAGATCGCGCCCCTTGGCGACGGGCTGGACGAGTTCTGGGGCAAGGCGATTTCGCCCTGGGCGCGGCTGCGGAGCATCGTCATGGAGGGCGCGGGGCACCAGGCCGAGACACCCGACCTGGTCGCGGCCCAGCCGCCCTACCGCCCGCTGGCCGAGCGGCCCGATGTCCTGGTCTTCCAGACCGAGCCATTGGAACACGACGTGGAGGTCACAGGCCCCATCACCGTCCACCTGTGGATTTCGTCCTCCGCGCCGGATACCGACTTCACGGCCAAGCTGGTGGATGTCTACCCGCCGAACGACGATTACCCGGCCGGCTATCACCTCAACCTGGTCGACTCGCTTCTGCGCTGCCGCTACCGCAACGGCTGGGACAGCCCCGAACTCATGACGCCGGGCGAGATTTACCCGATTCAGATTGACCTCGCCCCCACGAGCAACCTGTTCAAGGCCGGCCACCGGATTCGGCTGGACATCTCCAGCAGCAACTTCCCGCGCTTCGACCGCAACCCGAACACGGGCGAACCCATGGGCCGACATACCGGCATGGTGCAGGCGCGGAACACGGTATACCTGGATGAGGATTATCCGTCGCATATCATATTGCCAGTAGTCGGTAGTCAGTAGTCGGTAAACAGAGGGGAGAGGAGATGCCGCATAAGTTTCGCGATCTGATTGTTTGGCAGCGGGCGATGGACTTGGTCACAGACATTTATCGCCTGAGCGGCAGGTTTCCCTCCAATGAGCAGTTTGGCTTGACTAGCCAGCTTCGGCGGGCCGCCGTCTCCATCCCGCTTAATATCGCTGAAGGTTCAGGTAGCGATAGTCCCAACGAGTTTAAGCGATTTCTCGACATTGCTCTCAAATCAACCTACGAGACAATGACAGCGGTTGAGATTGCGCAGCGACTGGGGTACTTGAAACAACAGGAGTGCGCCAACCTGCTCAGCCAAACTGATCACATCGCTGCCATGATTGTGGGACTGGTGAACCACCAACGTTCGCGCCCTGGCTACAAGCCAGTACGCGAAGACGCGGCAGAGTATATCACCACCCCAGATGCTAACGTTGACGAATAACACTCTTTCTCGCTTCTCTCGTCTGACTACCGACTACCGACTACTCACTACTGGAGTACTGAATGAAGCATACAGCAGATATTGTCATCATCGGGGGTGGCTGCATCGGGACGAGTATCGCCTGGCAGTTGGCGCGGCAGGGCGCGGGGCGGGTCGTCCTGCTGGAGAAGCGCATGCTGGCGGCGGGCGCGACCGGGCGCACGGGCGCCATCGTGCGCACGCACTACACCCACCCCGTCCTGGCGACGATGGCGCTCCACAGCCGCCGCGTCTTCGAGAACTTCAGTGACCTCGTGGGCGGCGCGCCCGTCTTCACGCGGACCGGCTTCCTGGCCCTGGTCAGCGAGCCAGACGCCCCGGCCGTGCGGGCCAACGTCGCGGTGCACCAGGGCCTGGGCATCCGCGCCGAGGCCCTCGCACCCGCCGACCTGGCCCACCTGGAGCCGCGCCTGACCCTGGACGGCATCGGCGTGGCCGCCTGGGAGCCGGACTCGGGCTACGCCGACGGCCTGCGGGTGACACTGGCCTACGCCGACGCCGCCCGGCGTGAGGGCGTCGAACTACGCATCGGCGTAGATGTGACAGCCCTGGTCGTCGGCGACGACGGCGTCGAGGGCGTAGAGACGAGCGAGGGGCTGGTCGAGGCGCCCGTGGTCGTCGTCGCGGCGGGCTACCGCACGCGGGACCTCCTGGCGGGGGTCGGGCTGGACCTGCCCATGACCCCGGTCTGGCACGACCTCGCCTTTGTGCGGCGGCCCGACGGCTTCGGTCCGGCCCACCCCGTCATCTCCGACCGCGTCAACGGCTTCTTCTTCCGCCCCGACGCGGGCGACGTCACCCGTGTGGGGACCACCGCCCCCTACGACGGCTGGGTGGACCCCAACGTCG
>CAZFUK010000661.1:0-3209 GCA_964522005.1 uncultured Anaerolineales bacterium
GCGGCGGCCTGCCCGCCGGCGGCGGGGGCCTGGGTGGCTTGGGCGGGCTGGGCGGCGGGGGCCTGGGTGGCCTGCGCGGGCTGCGCGGCCTTGGCGGCCTGGGTGGGCTGCGTCGCGGTCTGTGTCGTGCCGCCGCCGCCACACGCCGTCAGAACGAGGGCGACCAGGATGGTGAGGGTCAGGACAGCTTTCTTCATGGCTTGTTCTCCTCCTCGAGATGGACTGCGATGGACTCCGTTTGTCCTTAGACCTGCCAGGTTTTCAAAACCTGTCAGGTCTGCTCAGGCGGGGCGGTCGTCTGCCGCACCACCAGTTCGGCCGGCATGATCTCGTGTACGGGGGGGCGGTCGGGGGTGTCGAGGGTCTCCAGGAGCAGTTCGACCCCGCGCTGACCAAACTCATACAAGCGTTGGCGCATGCTGGTCAGCCCCATCATATCCGCCACTTCAATGTCGTCGTAGCCAATCACCGACAGGTCCTGCGGCACGCGCAAGCCCAGCTCACGCGCCGCTTCGAGCACCCCGACCGCCTGGGTATCGCTGGCCGCCACAATGGCGGTGGGCCGCTCTGGCAGCAGCAGCATGCCCCGTGCCAGGTCGCGGGCCTCGCGGCGTCCGTGCTCCCCCTCGGCGTAGTAGTCGGGACAGACCGGCAGGCCGGCGGCGGCGAGGGCCTGCTGATAGCCCTGGAGGCGGTGACCACTCGACATAAACCCGAAAGGGTTGTTCACGCTGTCGCCGATGAAGCCGATGCGCCGATGGCCCAACTGGATCAGGTGCTCGGCCGCCTCGCGGCCGCCCGCCACGTCGTCCGTCGTGACGCGGTGGAGCATGGTCAGGGTGGGATGGTCGGCGTCAATCAAGACGACGGGTATGTCAGCGTGGACGAGTTTCTCCGCTTCGTGGTCGAGGGGTGAGAGGGAGATGATCAGGACCCCATCCACCTCCTTGCGCGTCGGCAGATGTTCGAAGCACGTCGCCCGCCGCTCGGGCGTCTCGATGTTGTGGATGACGAGGTCGTATTCGCTTTGCGAGAGCAGGCTCACCGCGCCGGCGAGGCGTTCGGCGACCGAGGGACGGGGGAAGAAGGGGACGAAGACCTTGATGGTGAGCGTCTTCCCTAGCGACAGCCGACGGGCCGCCGCGTGCGGTGTGTAGTTCAGGTCACGGATGATGTCGAGAACGCGCTGGCGGGTGCCTTCGCTGACCAGCGGACTGCCGTTCAGCACCCGTGAGACGGTCGCCAGGCCGACCCCAGCGCGCTCCGCCACGTCGCGGATGGTCGTCATGGCGCGTTCCCCCCAGTGGAACCGTTTCCAGGGTTGCCGCTATTATAACGCCTGCTCGGTCGTTTGTCAAGCCCCCCCGGTATTGGACGTATCCTTCTCCGCCAAGTGGTGTTATAATGGCGGAACTTACCGCACAGGAGGCAGGTCATGGCAGAGCAGACAGGGCGCTGGGCGCTGATTCTGGGCGCGTCGAGCGGATTTGGCGCGGCGACGGCCCAGGCATTGGCCCGCGCGGGGTATGGCATTTTCGGCGTCCACCTGGACCGCCGCGCCACCATGCCGCTGGTCGAAGAGATTCAGGCGGGCATTCGGGCGGCGGGGCAGGAGGCGATTTTCTTTAACGTCAACGCGGCGGACCCAGACAAGCGGGCGCAGGTGGTGGCGTCGGTGCGCGAGCGCCTCGGCGCGGACGGCAAGATTCGGGTGTTCATGCATTCGTTGGCCTTCGGCACCCTGCTGCCCTTTGTGCCCCAGGACGGGAGCCAGGTGGTCAGCCCGCCGCAGGTCGCCATGACGCTGGACGTGATGGCGAACAGCCTGATCTACTGGGTCCAGGAGCTAATGGCCCACGGCCTCCTCGGTCCGGGCAGCAAGATTTACGCCATGACCAGCGCGGGCGGGACGCGCGTCGTGCCGATGTACGGCGCGGTCTCGGCGGCCAAGGCGGCGCTGGAGTCGAACATCCGCCAGTTGGCCATGGAACTCGCGCCGCTAGGCATCGCGGCCAACAGCATCCGCGCCGGCGTCACCGATACGCCGGCCCTGCGCAAGATCCCCGGCAACGACAAGCTGGTGGAGGGGGCGCTGGCGCGCAACCCGTCGGGCCGGCTGACGACGACCGAGGACGTGGCGAACTACATCGTGCTGTTTAGCTCGATTGATAGCCACTGGATGACGGGCAACGTGCTGGGCATTGACGGTGGGGAGGATATCACGGGCTGACGCCGACGGAGGACGAAGGACGAAGGACGAAGGACGGAGGACGGAGAGCCAACCGAGGCTTCCGTCCTCCGTCTTTGGTCCTCCGTTTTTCGTGACCCTCTAGACAGGATAGCTCCCACGCGGCCGCGCTGACTGGCCTACTTCAGCGCCTCTGGAGCCTGACCCACCTCGCCCTGGTCGAGGCTGACTCCAGCGCCGAGGCGGCCGGCCCGCAGCGCGTCCATCTCATCGTCCTGGGCGAAGACCGCCAGGGCGTGTAGGCCACGGGGCCGGGGACCGCCCCGGCCCCTCTCTCCAAGTTGACAAGCCTACCAGCGTGAGTGTATGATTGGTTGCTTATTAGCTACAGCCGTCGCTGAGGGGGTTACAATGCACTCACCACGTCGTGTCCAGCGCTGGGTCGCTCCGGTTGGCGTCGTCCTCGTCCTCGTGCTCTGGCTGGTCCAGGGGGCGGGCGCGAGTGGCTGGTGGGGGGCGGATGGCGACCCGCCGGTCTCCGCGCCCGCTCCCCAGCGAGGCGGGCAAGGGGGGGACGACGGCGGGCCGCCGGTCGAAGGGGCGCGGCTGACCTCGGTCAGCGCCGGTCTAGACCACACCTGCGCCGTCAAGAGTGACGGGACGCTGGCCTGCTGGGGCTCCAACAGCAGCGGCAAGGCGACACCGCCCAGCGGAACGTTCGTCCAGGTCAGCGCGGGGCAATACCACACCTGCGCGGTCAAGAGTGACGGGACGCTGGCCTGCTGGGGCTCCAACACCTTCGGCCAGTTGAACGCGCCGAGTGGAACGTTCGTCCAGGTCAGCGCGGGCGGCCTGCACACCTGCGCCGTCAAGAGCGACGGGACGCTGGCCTGCTGGGGCGCTGGGACGACCAATTCTGGCTCGGCTCCCAACCTCGGCCAGGCGATGCCCCCGAGTGGCACATTCGTCCAGGTCAGCGCGGGCTTCCAGTACACGTGCGGCGTCAAGAGCGACGGGACGC
>CAZFUK010000662.1:0-3204 GCA_964522005.1 uncultured Anaerolineales bacterium
GCGGCGCTGTGGGACGAGGTCAAGGACAAGCTCCAGGCGTCGGGAGCCGCGCTGTCGGGCGGCCAGCAGCAACGCCTATGCATCGCCCGCACCCTGGCCGTCGAGCCAGAGGTCATCCTGATGGACGAGCGGGCCTCGGCCCTGGACCCCATCTCAACACTCAAGATTGAGGACCTGATGCAGGAGTTGCGCGAGCGGTACACCATCATCGTGGTGACGCACAACATGCAGCAGGCGGCGCGCGTGTCCGACTACACCGCGTTTATGCTGGCCGGCGACGACCGCGTGGGCCGCCTGGTCGAGGTCGGCCCGACCGACGAGATGTTTACCCGCCCCACCGACAAGCGTACCGAGGACTACATTACCGGCCGCTTCGGCTGAGGGAGGCGGATAGGGCCTGGCATCTCAACTTTTGACGCGCCGCGTTTCCTGTGCTATCATGGAGGTGCTTCCGACCTAGAATCAAGAGCGAAAGCCGACAACGGCGGAGTCCCGATGCCGAGTCTCCTTGTACGCCACGCTACACTCCTCGTTACCCTGGACGATGACCGCCGCCGCGTCCCCGACGGCGGTCTATATATTCAGGACGGGGTCATCCAGGCGGTCGGCCCGACGGCCGACTTACCCGCCACGGCTGACCGGGTCATCGAGGCGCGGGGCCAGCTCGTCCTACCGGGCCTCGTCAACTGCCACCACCACCTCTACCAGACCCTCACCCGCGCCCTCCCCGCCGCCCAGGACGCCAACCTCTTTAACTGGCTCAAGACGCTCTACCCGATCTGGGCCGAGCTAGACGCCGACGCCGTCTACACCAGCGCTCTGGTGGGGCTGGCCGAACTGCTCCTATCCGGCTGCACCACCGCCGCCGACCACCTCTATCTGTTTCCCAACGGCGCGCGGCTGGACGATGAAATCCAGGCGGCGCGGGAACTGGGGATTCGCTTCCACCCGACGCGCGGCAGCATGTCGCTGGGCGAGTCGCAGGGCGGGCTGCCGCCGGACCGTGTCACCGAGCGCGAGGACGCGGTTCTCCGCGACTGTGTCCGCGTCATCGAGACCTACCACGACCCGGCGCGTTACTCCATGCTGCGTGTCGCCGTCGCCCCGTGTTCGCCCTTCTCCGTGACCCCCGACCTGATGCGCGAGAGCCGGGCACTGGCCGACGCCTACGGCGTGCGGATGCACACCCACCTGGCCGAGACGCGCGACGAGGAAAGTTTTTGCCTGGAGCGTTTCGGCATGCGCCCGGCCGAGTACGCCGAGAGCCTGGGCTGGGCCGGTGAGGACGTGTGGTGGGCGCACGCCGTCCACGTCAACCAGGCCGAGATAGGGCGCATGGCCCACACCGGCACCGGGGTCGCCCACTGCCCCTCGTCCAACATGCGGCTGGCGTCGGGCATCGCGCCGGTCGTGGACTACCTGCGGGCCGGGGTGCCCGTGGGCCTGGGCGTGGATGGCTCGGCCAGCAACGACTCGTCGCACATGCTGACGGAGGCCCGCATGGCCTTGCTCCTCCAGCGCGTCGGCGGCGACCCGGGCGCCCTGACGGCGGAGGAGGCCCTGCTGCTGGCGACGCGGGGCGGGGCGCGAGTCCTGGGCCGCGACGACATTGGCTATGTGGCGCCGGGCATGGCCGCCGACGTGATAGGCGTCAACCTGGACACGCTCGACTTCGCCGGCGCCTGGGTCCACGACCCGCTGGCCGCCGTGGTCTTTTGCCGACCGCCCAACGTGGCGTGGTCGGTGGTCAATGGGCGCGTCGTGGTGGAAGACGGCCGGCTGACGACGGTGGACCTGGGGCCAGTGGTCGAACGGCACAACCGGATCGCGCGGCGCATGGTGGAACGAGCAGGGGTATAAGACCGTGTCGAATGTGATTATCAAAAGCGGCACAGTTGTCACCGCTGAGGGCAAGCAGGCGGCGGATGTCGTGATTCGGGACGGTCGTGTCGCGGCGGTGGGGCCAAGCCTGCCGGCCGAGGCGGGCGACAGCGTGCTGGACGCGGCGGGCTGCCTGGTTCTGCCGGGGCTGGTGGACGCCCATGTCCACCTCGCGCTGGACACCGGTATCTACCGCACCGACGACGACTTTGGCATCGGGACCCGCTCGGCGGCGTGCGGAGGGGTCACGACCATTGTAGACTTCGCCACCCAGTTGGCGGGCATGCGGCCGGTTGAAGCCGTGGCGCAGCGCATGGCCGAGGCCGACCCCCTGGTCCACATTGACTATGCCCTGCACTGCATGATCACCGACTTCCCGGTCCAGGCCGAGCCGAGCCTGGCCGACCTGGTGCGCGTTGGCGTGCCGAGCGTCAAAGTCTACACCACCTACCGCCCCAACTACTACGCCGACGACGCCAAGCTGCTCCGCATCATGCGGGCGGCGGCCGAGGCCGGCGCGCTGGTCATGGTCCACGCCGAGAACGACGCCATCGTCAGCGAGGCGACCCAGGCGCTGGTAGCGGCAGGCCGCACGAGCCTGGCCTACCACGCCGTCGCCCGGCCGGCCATCGCCGAGATCGAGGCGGTCCACCGCTGTCTGTTCCTGGCCCGCGAGGTCGGCGCGAGCCTGTTCGTGGTCCACTGCTCGACGCCGGGCGCGGTCCACCTGATCCGTCAGGCGCGGCAGGCGGGGCAGAGGGCCATCGCCGAGACGTGCCCGCAATACCTGCTCTTCTCCGACAGCGTCTACGAGGGTCAGCGCCCCGAGTGGTACATCATGCAGCCGCCCATCCGCTCTGAGGACCTGCGCCAGGAACTCTGGCAGGCCGTGGCCGACGGCGAGGTAGACAGCATCGGCACCGACCACTGCGACTACTCGCTGGCCCAGAAGCGGGCGACGGGGCAATTCACGACCACGCCCGGCGGCATCCCGGGCCTGGAGACGCTGCTGCCCGTGCTCTACACCTACGGGGTGGCTGCCGGCCGAATCAGCCTGGAACGGCTGGTGGGGCTGACGTCCACCAACCCCGCGCGGGTCTACGGCTTGTACCCCCAGAAGGGGTCGTTGGAGGTCGGGGCCGATGGCGACGTGGTGGTCTACGACCCGCAGGGGCGCGGCGTCATCGCCGCCGACGAGCAGCACACCATTGGCGGCTACACGCCCTACGACGGCTTCGCGGTGGAGGGGCGGGTCAAGGCGACGGTGAGCCGGGGGCGAGTCATCTATCAGGACGGCCGCTTCCTGGGCGAGCCGGGCTGGGG
>CAZFUK010000663.1:0-3192 GCA_964522005.1 uncultured Anaerolineales bacterium
TCAGACCCCCTACTTGCTCTATGTGGATGGTGAGTATCGGGATGTGATCTGGATTCCTCAGTCCCCGCAGGGTAATAACGTCAGCATCGAAACTGCGCCGGCGGGGCCGACTGGACCGCGAGGAGGTCGTCCAACAGGGAACAGCGATAGTACAGACCCGCTTGAGGTTGCCTTGAGCGCGCTGGGCCATGTCCCGCTCCCCGCCATCGAACTGCGCAGCAACCCGGCCCTTGGCCTGGTCCATCTCCCCGGCTGGTTCTGGGTCGAGGGCTATGACGGCCGCCCCTTCGGCATCGAGCGCCGCGTCACGGTCCCGCCGGAGGTGGGGGATGATGTCCCCTTCGACGTCGTTCCCCTGGACGACCCGCGCCGCCAGGAAACCCACTACACGGTCGAGGTGCGTTGTTGGCCCACGCAGTATGAATGGGACTTTGGCGACGGGCAGCACGTGGCGACTCATTCCCTGGGCAAGGCTCCCCCGGCCGAGTCCGACATCCAGCACACCTACGAGCATTCCTCGCTGGGGCTGCCCCAGGGCTTCCCGGTGCGTCTGACCGTCACCTTCGAGGCTGAGTATCGCGTCAACGGCGGGCCGGCCCAGGGTCTCCCCTCGTTCCAGCAGACGTACGAGTCTGGCTACCGGGTGCAGGAGATCCAGTCGGTCCTGACGCAACGGTAAGGCGCCTGGCAGGAGACCACTATGGAGAGCACCGCTCGCCTCGACGAAGAGCAGCAACGCGACCGCCTGGGCCTTCTCGGCCTCACCCTTGGACTGGCCGCCACGGCCACCGTCCTCCACACGCTCGCCGGCCCGCCGCACCTGCCGGCCCAGCTACCCACTTGGCAGACGGTCATCAGGACCCTGCAAAGCTCCGACGTCCCGCTGGAGGCGCTGGCCTACATCTTCACCTCGGCAGCTTGGCTGCTCTGGCTCTGGATCACTGCCTCGCTGGTCTTGCACGTCTGCCTGGCCCTCGCCGACCGTGCCACCCAGGGCGCGCAGTGGGTCAGGGCGCTCCACATCCTGGTCGACCCATTGACCTTGCCCTGGGTCCGTCGGGTCGTAGACGGCGCGCTCGTCGCCGCCTTTGTCGTCAATCTGGCGACGCGAACCACCCTTGCCGCTGCGGCCGCGCCGGCTGCCCCTGTTGTGGTTGTCGCGGGTATGAGTAGCTACGCCCCGTCCCCCTTGCCCCAGGCGGCAGCGCCCGAGGTCAGGCAACGCACCGGCGAGTACACGGTACAGGCCAGTGACACCCTGTGGACGATTGCGGAGCGCTTCTATGGCACAGGCGAGGAGTTCCCACGCCTGGTGGATGCGAACGATGGCCGTGTCATGCCCGATGGAGGCCACTTCACGCGCGCCGGCGTCATTCGTCCAGGCTGGCGGTTACTGGTTCCCTTACCCAGCGACGTGGTCGAAGAGGTGGATGGGCAGACCTACTACACCGTGGAGGCGGGCGATACGTTGTGGGGGATTGCGGCTCGTTTCCTGGGCGATCCCCTGCGCTGGTCGGAGATCTTCGAGCTGAACCGAGGCGTGGCGCGCCACCCGCAGTATGGCTGGACGCTCACCCAGCCCAACCTCATCTGGCCGGGCTTGCGTCTCCAACTGCCTGTCCAGGTGGCCGAGAACGCCGAACCACCTCAACCTGCGCCCGCACCAGTGATGCCCGCTGCGCCAGAGATGCCACCGGCGCCGCCTCCGCCTTCCCCTGTCATACCCGCCGAGCCTGCCCCCGTGGTTGCCAGTCCAACCCCCACCTCGGTTGCCGTTACCCCACCCGCCACCCCTGTCACGGCTGAACCGACCCTGCTACCTACCCCTGTCGTCGCGCCTCAATCACCAGACCAATCCGGAAACACGACTGCGCCTCTCGTTTGGGGTGCGATTGCGCTCGGCGCAGCGGCTGCGGCGGGCGCAGCCATCGCCGGGCGACGGCGGGTGCGCCGCAGCCTGAGCGAGCCGCCGGTCCCCAGGGAGGAGGACGAGCTTCCGAACCGAGGCTTTGTGGAGGCCGAACTCGCGCGGGCGTTGGCCCACCGGCTGCAGGGCGGCGAAGCGGAGGCGGCCACGCTGGTTGCGGACGCTGTGACCCGCTTTCTGCAGGAGCAGGGTGTGGATGACGTCGCGGTCCTGAGCGTTCAGCAAGGCCGGGACAGGGCCGATGTGACCCTGAGCGCGGGGCTGCGACGCCAGGCCCGCATCCTGGAACTCGCGGAGGCGATGGGAATACACTTGGGCGGGACGGCCAGGGCGACGCCGACGGCTGACCACGACATCTTGCTCCAATTGACCGGCCTCAAGCTGACGCGGCTGCTGGCGCCGTCGCCCGCGCAGTGCGACGCGGCATTGCTGGCGCCGATGGGGGTCATGCCCAAGCGCGACACCCTGTACGCCAACTGGCGGGAACTCGGCCACATCCTCGTGGCCGGCTCGCCTGGAGGCGGGACGGATGTCGTCCTGACGAGCCTCCTCAGCGCGCTGGCTACGCGTACCCGTCCTGGAGAAGTGGCCTGGTGGACCGTCGCGAATGAACGCCTCTTGCCGGCCCAACTGGCTCGCCTGCCCCATCAGCGTAGTGGCTTCATCGACCCAACGGATGACGGCCAGGTCGCGCAGGCGCTGGCCGACCTGCAAGGGCAGCTCGACAGGCGGATGCAGGCGGCGCCAACGAGCGCCTCTTGGTCGGCCGCCGAGCCGGACGTCGTCCTCGCCATCGGGGAACTGGCCGACTTGGGAGACTACGGTACGGCGCTGGATACCCTGGCGACCCACGGCCTGCCCTACGGCCTCCGGCTCGTGGCCGCGACCTCGCAACCCGAAGCCCTCTCGGATGAGACCCTGGCCCTGTTCAACACCCGGTGTGTGCTCCAGACGCTGGACGAAGAGCAGAGCATCCGCCTGCTGGGGCGGCCGGACGCGGCCGATTTGAGCCACGGGGAGATGCTCCTGCGCCTGGACGGTCGCACCCCGCTCTGGGCGCGTGGTTTCCGCGTGTCGCCGGAGCACCTCGACCAGCTCCTGCGTCTCATGCACGAGGCCGCGCCCACTTCGGCGCCAGGGGAGACACCTTCGCCGTCAAGGGGGGTAGACCCAGCGCTGGCTGAGCACCGTCCTCCGCCGCTCCACCCTATTGAGGAGGAGCCTGAGCCGGGTGATACCTCATCTCCTCTAACGAGCGCCCAGGT
>CAZFUK010000664.1:0-3192 GCA_964522005.1 uncultured Anaerolineales bacterium
AGCCGCACCGTCTTCAACTGCGGCGTCGCCTACGACAACGGCGCGGTCATCCTGGTCTACCGCGCCCAGGGCGTGGGGTCCAACGTCTCGCGGCTGGGCTTCGCCGTCAGTACCGACGGCGTCCACTTCAGCCGGCTCGACCGCCCGGTGTTCGAGCCGGCCGACCTGACCGAAGTGTGGGGCGTCGAAGACCCGCGCCTGACGCGGATTGACGACGCGTACTACATGCTCTACACCGCTTGGTCGCCCCTCGGCATCCAGGTGGCGATGGCCTCGACCACCAACTTCTTCACCTGGCAGCGGCACGGGATTGTCCTGCCCGGCCCCGACAACAAGGACGCGGCCCTGTTCCCCGACAAGATCGGCGGGCGCTACGTGATGTTCCACCGCATCCCGCCCGACATCTGGCTGGCCTACTCCGACGACCTGGTCCACTGGGGCGACTACCGCCGCATCATGCAGCCCCGGCCGGGCAACTGGGACAGCCTCAAGATCGGCGCGGGCGGCCCGCCGCTCAGGACGGAGCACGGCTGGCTGTGCATCTACCACGGCGTCAGCCCCGACCGCGTCTACCGCCTGGGCGTGGCCCTGCTCGACCTGGACGACCCGTCGCGCGTCGTGCACTGGCCGAGCGAGGCGGTGCTGGAGCCGCAGGAGGCGTGGGAGCTAGCGGGCGACGTGCCCAACGTGGTCTTCACGTGTGGCACGGCGGAGATTGACGGGCTGTACTGTGTGTACTACGGGGGGGCGGACAAGGTGATTGGGGTGGCTACGGCGGACAAAGTGGACTTGCTGGACTTCGCCCGCCACGGCTAGGCCGCGCGGGTGAGCAAAACGCCGAACCCCGGTTCCAGCACGGAACCGGGGTTCGTTATGCTTCAATGGGGAGCGCCCGGCTTAGACCAGGCGGGCGCCCATGTTGATCTCATCTTTGATGGCCGCCAACTCATCCGGGTCCAGGTCGGTGGTCGAGATGCCGATGCCATGCAGCGCCAACTCCAGCTCGCGTGGGTTTTGCAGGACGCGCAACTGCTCAGCCGTCGCATTGCGGACCAGATTGAGGGCGGACAGGAACGCGGCTGATGGCATACCGAGTCTCCTCTCCGGGGAAGTACCGCTAACGTGCCTCTAGTGTAGCAGAGCCGTCCGCTCGCTGCCGCACATCCACGCCACATCTAGCTTACACGGTGCGTACACCTGGACGGCGGCTGGGCGGCGCGCTAGGCGCGGAACATGGACTTGAGTTCGAACCTTTCCTCTGGCCCTAACTCCAGGCGGTGGTCGTCCAGGAAGTGGTTCAGGTCCACATCGTTGGCGACGATACGGCAGGCCTCCAGGAGGTCCATGGACTGGAGGAGGAAGATGGCATCGTTGAGGGGCTGTGAGATAGCCATGTGAGGCTCTCCTGACTTAGCTGAGTGAGAAGGGGGCGCGCCCACCCGGTTTGTAGTGGGCGCGCCAGACCGTCGAGCAGGCAGCGGGCGGCTAGACGCGGAAGCGGTCCTTCAAGCGGCGGATCTCATCCTCCTCCAGGTCCAGGCGGTTGGAGCTGAGGAACTCGCGGAAGTCCACCGGACTCTCCAGGATGCGGCCAGCGCCGATGGGGCCCATGGCGTCGAGCAGGGCGACGGCCTGTTGGTAACTAGCTTCGCTCATGACTTTGTTTCCTCCCTGTTGGCTCGTGGGAACTGGGGTCAGTGTGACCCTGGCGGTTGAGGGGGCCAGCCGGGTCGCTACCCCCCCGCTCTGATACCGCTAGTATACCACACCTGCGGGCGAATGTCGCACAGGAGCGCGACAGGCAGCTTACGCCTGGCTTACGCCAGTCCAACACGCTGACGAGACAGGCAATCCTTGCTCCCAGACAAGCCTCACCCCGGCGGCGCGGGAACAGCAAAACGGGTCGGCCTGGGCCGACCCGTCTTTGTATTAAGTTGAAGCGCGTCGCCTACTGGCGGAAGTAGGACTTCAGGTCCCGGATCTCGGCCTCTTCCAGGTTCAGGCGGTTGGTGATCAGAAACTCGTTGAAGTCCACCTGGCTCGACAGGATACGGCCGGCCTGGATGAAGCCCATCGCCTCGAGAAGAGCCTTCGCGGTGTTGAGGTCAGCAGCAGTCATGGTAAATTCCTCCCAACAGAGTGTGACATGATGGTGGTGAATTGAGACGACTAGAGTGAGTCGAGGGCGCTGCGCTCGATGGTCTGTCTTAGTTGCTGCCACTCGGCCGGGTCCAGGTCGAAGCCTTGCTGCGCGACCCAGTCCGCGAACCGGCGGGGGTCAACTAACTCGTGGGACAAGTGGTCGTCCGACAGAATGAGGGTGAGCGCCTTCTGGAAACTGCCGAACGCCATTAGCCTCTCCCTCCACTTGGCCTTGGTAGTGCCTCAGCGCCTTACTATGCCCAGTATACTCCATTCTACTTAGGACGCCGCACACGAGCGCCACAGCCAGCCTACAGGAACCCTACACGGCTCGCCCTCGCCTACACGACAGGGGCCACCTACTCACCCCCACCGGCCACGGCGGCCGCGACCACGGGGGCGGCGGTAGACGCGGCGTGCTCCGGCTCTTCGTCCTCCTGGAAGCCCTGGGCCTGGAGCTTGTAGAAGTTGGCGTAGACGCCGTTGAGGGCCATGAGTTCCTTGTGCGTGCCCTGCTCGGCCAGCTTGCCGTTGTCAATGACGATGATGCGGTCGGCGATCTTGACCGTCGAGAAGCGGTGCGTGATGAGGAAGGTGGTCTTGCCTTCGGCCAGTGTCTTCATGCGCTGGAAGAACTCGTGCTCGGCGCGGGCGTCAATGGCGGCGGTCGGCTCGTCCAGGATGAGGATGGGCGCGTCGCGCATGAAACCGCGCGAGATGGCGATCTTCTGCCACTGGCCGCCCGACAGCTGCTGGCCGCCGTCGAACCACTTGCCCAGGATGGACTCGTAGCGCAGGGGCAGCTTGCCGATGACCTGGTCGGCGCCGCTGGCCTGGGCCGCCGAGCGGACGCGGTCGAAGTCGTCTACGGAAGCGGTCTGGCCCAGGCCGATGTTCTCGCGGGCGGTCATCTGGTACTGGACGTAGTCCTGGAAGATGACGCCGATGTTGGTACGCCAGCTATACGGGTCAATCTCGCGGAGGTCCACGCCATCCACCAGAATCTGGCCCTCCGTGGGGTCGTAGAGCCGGGTGAGCATCTTGATAAGG
>CAZFUK010000665.1:0-3192 GCA_964522005.1 uncultured Anaerolineales bacterium
ATCGCCAGCAGGTGCACGGCGACCGGCGTCAGCACAAAGGCGGGCGTGTCCGGCGCGAGGATGGGGCCGCCGGCCGCGACCGAGTAGGCCGTCGAGCCGGTGGGCGTGGCGACGATGACGCCGTCACCCGCCAGGGTCGCCAGGACACTGCCGTTGATGCGCGTCGTCAGCCGCACGGTACGCGGCGCCGGGCCTCGCCCGACAAAGCAGTCGTTGAGACCGTCGGTCTGGAGGAGGCGGCCGCCATCGCGCCAGACCTCGACGTGCAGCATGCCCCGCTCGTCCAGCCAGCCCTCGCCCGCCAGGACACGCTCCAGCCCCTCGACGGCCTCGGCCGGGCGCAACTCGGTTAGGAAGCCGAGCCGCCCGAAGTTGACGCCAAGCACGGGCACGTGGAAGGGCGCGGCCGATCGCGCCGCCCGCAGCAGCGTGCCGTCGCCGCCCAGGGTCACCATCAGGTCCAGGTTCGCCATGTGGCGAACAATCTCATTATATTCCCAGGCCGAACCAATCCACGCGCTGCCCTCGACCGCCCGGACGCGCTCGGCTAGCGTCTGGGCCAGCCCGCGCGTGTCGGGGATGCGGGGGTGATGGAGGATGCCCACGCGGCGGATGGCCGTCGGGAGGGCGGGTTGACCTGTCGCCAGAGCGGGTGCGCTCATACCGTCTAATCTCCGTACTTTCAATATTAGACGACGGCAGGGGGGAAGTCAAGCAGCTACGGGATTCGCATTTGGCACGCACTTTGCATATAATGGGGGAGGGGTCGTGCGCACTTTCCGCCCTTCTCTGTGTTATCTCACTTCGACTCAGACTAATCATACCCGTCACACCCGTCTAACTACCAAGGCATCGAGCGATTCCATGACCTGGCTACGCCCTGCGATTGTTGTTCTCTTCCTGCTGCTCTTCCTCGCTCAACCCGCGCGCGCCATGGAGCCGTGCCTGCACGAGGGTACCTGCGTCAGCCCTGAGACGGCCATGACGGTCGCCGCCGGCCCCGCGCCCAACGCCGCCAACCTCAAGGGGGCGTTTGTGGACTGGGTCAGCCTGGACGTGCGCACTTATACCCACGACGTCCCAGACGGCCGACTGCTCCAACTCTTCTACCCCCAGGGGACCTGGTTCAGCGTACGCGACCGCAAGGTCGTCAACGGTGACCTGTGGTATCAGACGGCCAGCGGCCGTTGGATCTACGCCGACGATACCACCCTGTGGGAGCCTTCCACCCTCCGCGGCCACCTCTTCAGGGGTAATGAACAGGGGCAGTTAGGCTTCATTATAGAAGATGACGTGGCGGTGCTGCCGCAGCCCAGCTTCACCGCCCGCCCGAGCCACAGCCTGGCCCGCTACACCCCTGTCGGTGTCCTCGGCCGGGACAACGGCTATCTGCGCATCGCGCCGGGCCAGTGGGTCGCGCCTAGCCAGGTGCGCCTGGTCACGTCGGTCCCTCGGCCGGCCGAGATTGGCCCGGAGGACCGCTGGATCGAGGTCAACCTCAAGGCGCAGACCGTCGCCGCCTACGAGGGCGACAAGATGGTCTTCGCCACCCTGGCCTCGACGGGCAAAGACCCGACGCCCACCATCACGGGCGTGTACTACATCTACGAGAAGAAGCTGAGTGAGTTCATGGCGGGCGGTTGGGCCGACCACGACCCCTACATCCTCGAAGAGGTGCCGTGGACGATGTACTTCACCCAGCGCTACGCCATCCACGGCGCGTACTGGCACGACGAGTATGGTGAGGTGCGCAGCCACGGCTGTGTCAACCTGACCCCCGATGACGCCCGCTTCTTGTTTGTCTGGTCCGGCCCCGTCGTCCCGCCGGGTGAGACGACGGTCAAGGCCTCGCCCACCAACCTGGGCACCTGGGTGTACGTCCACGAATGACCCACCCCCCTTCCGCATCGGATAGCTATTCCTTATCCACAACCTAGCTTAGTGGGGCATTCCTATGGTACAGCGCATTGCCTTATTCGTCTCCTTGCTCGTCCTGACCGTCCTGACCGCCCTGCCGGCGGCGGCTGAACCCAGCCCGGACGGTGAGCGCGTCACCCACCCGACCTCGACCGACCCCGGCTTCGAGGTAAAGGTGGCCCAGGACAAAGTCTACCTCCCCAACCCGAAGCACCAGTACCAGGGGATGAACAACTGCGGCCCGACAACCACCGCCATCGCCCTCAGCAACTACGGCGTCATGCGGACGCAGACCGAAGCCGTCAACGTCCTCAAGCCCAACCCCAAGGACGTCAACGTCAGCCCCAACCAGATCGTGGACTACGTCCGCAACCAGGGGCTGGACGCGCAGGTGCGGGTCAACGGCACGATTGACACTCTGATGTGGTTCCTGAGCAACGACATCCCGGTCATCGTCGAGCAGTGGCTGCCGGAAGATGGCGGCATGGGCCACTATCGGCTCGCCACAGGCTACAACCGCGAGCGCCAGACCATGACCTTCGACGACTCGTATCTCGGTCCCGACCAGCGCTGGACGTGGGAGGACTGGAACGCGCGGTGGAGCGAGTACAATCCCAACCACATCTTCATCCCGGTCTACAGGCCGGAGCAGGCCGCCCTCGTGCGCGCCTTGCTCGGTCCGGACGCGAGTGACAGTCAGATGTGGCAGCGGGCCGAGGCCAACGCGCGCCAGCTCATCCAGGATAATCCGGGTGAGGGCCGCAACTGGTTCGCGCTGGGCGACGCCCTGCTCAACCAGAGCCGTGTGGACGAGGCCTACCAGGCGTATGAGAAGGGCTACGCCGTCGGCTTGCCCTTCCGCTACTACTGGTACCAGTTCGGCCACTTCGAGGCGGCGACCAAGCTGGGCCGCTGGCAGCGGCTGATCCAACTGTCGGAGCCTGTCCTGGCCCGCGCGCCGGTCCACGAGGAGATGTACTACTATCGCGGTCTGGCCTACCAGAACATGGGCAACAAGGCCGCCGCCCGCGACGCCTTCATGCAGTCGCTGGACGCCAACCGCCTCTTCGCCCGCTCCAAGACCGCCCTCGACAACTTGAACTAAGCGACACGGCTTCTCAACATCAAAAGCCGCTGGCAGGTATACTTGCCAGCGGCTTTTCCATCGTCCCTAGCCCCAGACCTGACAGGTTTTCAGAAACCTGTCAGGTCTCAACCGTGGCTCAGAACCGGCACGTCCACCGGCGTGCCCTCCGTCCCTACCCGCAGACCTGA
>CAZFUK010000666.1:0-3182 GCA_964522005.1 uncultured Anaerolineales bacterium
TTCGGCGGCAGCACCAACCTGCTGCTGCACATCCCGGCCGTCGCCTACGCCGCCAAGCTGCGCCGTCCCAGCCTCGAAGACTGGGAAGTCGTCAACCGAGCCGTGCCGCGCCTGGTGGACGCCCTGCCCAACGGTCCGGTCGGCTATCCCACGGTCCAGGTCTTCCTGGCGGGCGGCGTGCCCGAAGTCATGCTCCACCTGCGCGACCTGGGCCTGCTGCGCCTGGACGCCCTCACGGCCCATGGCCGACCCCTGGGCGAGATGCTGGACGAGTGGGCGGGCAGCGAGCGCCGCGCCCGCCTGCGCGAGCGGCTGTACCAGATGGACGGGGTGGACCCCGACGACGTGATCATGGCTCCGGACGGTGCCCGCGAGCGCGGTCTGACCAGCACCGTCTGTTTCCCGCGCGGCAACCTCGCCCCGGAAGGCTCGGTCATCAAGGCCACGTCCATTGACCCGGCGGTCGTGGACGCCGACGGCGTCTACCGCAAGGTCGGCCCGGCCCGCATCTTTTCGAGCGAGCGCGCGGCCATCGCGGCCATCAAGGGGCTGGGCGACCGGGGGGTCGAGCCGGGCGATGTCATCGTCCTGGCCGGGCGCGGGCCGATGGGCAGCGGCATGGAGGAGACGTATCAATTGACCTCGGCCCTCAAGCACCTGCCGTGGGGTAAGCAGGTCGCGCTGATTACCGACGCCCGCTTCAGCGGCGTGAGCACCGGCGCGTGCATTGGCCACATCGGGCCTGAGGCGCTGGCGGGTGGACCCATTGGCCGCCTCCGCGACGGCGACCTGGTCCAGATTGTGGTGGACCGCGTCCACCTGACGGGCAGCGTGGACCTCGTCGGCCACGATGGGCAGACCTACTCACCGGCCGAGGGCGCGGCGGTCCTGGCCGGCCGCGCCGTCCACCCCGACGTGGCGGCCGACCCGCGCCTGCCCGACGACACCCGCCTGTGGGCCGCGCTCCAGAACGCCAGCGGCGGCACGTGGGCCGGCTGCGTCTTTGACGTGGACCGCATCATCGAGACGCTGGAGGCCGGCCGCCGGGCGCTGGGACGGTAGAAGGGGAGACGAACCCCTCCCCTGCCCCTCCCCTCGCAGGGGAGGGGAGCAGTCCACCTGAACTCCTCCCCCGACCCCTCCCCTGGTAAGGGAGGGGAGCAGTCCCCCCCTCCCCCGACCCCTCCCCTACGAAGGGAGGGGGGTAGGGGCCAGGTGAAGCGAGGACAACAGGCTGTCAACGGATTTTAGACACGGATTAAACGGATTCGTCCATCCGGCGCCCTCCTAATCCGTTCAATCCGTACCCCCAATCCGTTGACAGCCTGTTATCGCCTTGGACACCTGGACTTTGTCACCCCGTGCCGTAGGTGCCTCCGTGCTTGACTACCCGACGCGCTCCTGTACAATTGCGCTACCCTCATTTACCCTGTCCGTCTTTGCCGAGGTAGGCACATGCCAGAGTGGGACCGGGCCGCCTTACGACGCATCCTCAGCGACCGACTGAGCTTGGACGAGGTCTATGACCTGGCCTTCGACCTCGGTATTGATTACGAGAGCCTGCCGGGGGAGGGGCGGAACGCCAAGGCGCGTAACCTGCTCCTGGCCCTGGAGCGGCGTGGCGCCCTGGACGCGCTGACCATCTGGCTGCACGAGAACCGGCGCGATATTGCTTTGCCCACCACTGGCCCTGTCGAGCCTTCCCTCGCGCCTGCTCCCCCCACCCCCGCCCCGCCTTCCAGCGCGGTCGAACGCATCCGAACGCTGGCAGCCCAGTTGGAGGAAGCCAACGCAGAGCAAGATTGGGCTACTGTTATCCGGCTAGGCGAGCGTATCCTGGCATTAGACGCAGACCACGAGCCTACGCGCACCATCACTGCTAACGCCTATTACCAGTTCGGCAAGCAAAAGTGTACAGACAAGGCATGTAATGTGACGATTATTAATCTCGACCGGGCTATCCGACTCGATCCGACGGTCGCCGACTACTTCTATTGGCGGGGGGAAAGCTATCACTACAAGGAGGATTATGATTTGGCAATAGCCGACTACATCCGTGCCATTCAGCTTGATCCCAATCAGGCCAACTACTACAACTCACGCGGCATAAGTCATCACACAAAGGGCAACGATGATCAAGCGATAGCCGACCTCACCTATGCCAGCCAGCTTGACCCGGGCAAGCCTGATTACTATTTGCAGATGGGCAAGATCTACCATGAGAAAGGCAACTACACCAAAGCGACACATTGCTATGCCTTAGCACAGGCTAAATCTAAGTACGGTCAAGGTCTCAATTCCACTGAGGCTGAAATCCATTACCGTATGGGTCTCGCTTATAAGTCATTGCAGAGGATCCAAATAGCACGACGATACTTCGAGCGCGCAGCCGAGATGGGGCATAGCGAGGCGAAGGCACAGTTGGCGAAGCTCTAGGCGAGCGCGTCATGGCCGAAACCTGGAAGCCGTGCCGAGAGTCATCAGGAACGCCGCCACAATCAGGACGCCGACGACGCCGTAGGCGGCGCCGATGCTGAGACGGTCGGCCAGCCAGCCGAGGAGCATGGGCAGCGTCAGGATGGCGACGCCCGAAGCCAGGGTGGCACGCGCGGTGGCGGTGCTGGGTTGACCGGGCGCCGCGCCGACCGCCAGCGACAGCGTCACCGGGTAGAGGTTGGCGACGCCCAGGCCGGCGATGAACAGCCCGGCCAGGGCCAGCGGCGCGGCCCGCGTCAGCCAGAACAGGGCGAAGCCCACGCCTGTCACAGCCTGCGCGCCGAGCAACAGCCGTAGGCCCGGCGCCCGCCGCGCCAGCCCGCTGCCCACAAAGCGGCCCACCAGCATCGCCCCCAGGAAGACGCTCACCGACGACGCGGCCAGCACCCGCCCCAGCCCGACCTCGTGCTCCATGAAATCGGCGCTCCACGCGATCAGGCAGAACTCCACCGCCACCCCCAGAAACAGGACACTCCAATATGCCCAGTAGCCCCACGGCAGCCGTCGCCGCGTCGTCTCGGCCGTCTGGCCCGCCCGTAGTTCGGGCAGCGCCACAGAGCGGAACTGGACTGCCAGCAGCGCGGCAAAGGCGACGCTGAGGGTCAGCGCGTGCCGCCAGCCGAACCCGCCTGTTTCCAGCAGGCCGACGAGAACGGGCGGCAGGCTGGAGCACAGGCTGGCGACGG
>CAZFUK010000667.1:0-3176 GCA_964522005.1 uncultured Anaerolineales bacterium
TGCCCCAGGAGGATGCGCGGGGGCTGGCGGCCTATCTGACCGAGCGCGCCGACGATGATCACCTCATCGTGTTTGTCGAGTACGCCCTGGACGCCGTGGCCTATTACTATCGCGGCGAGGCGCCCACCCTCGGCATCCACGCCGAGTTCAACTTCCAGGAGGCCGCCGACCGCCTGACCCAGGCGCTGGCGCAGCATCCCAGCCGCGTCTGGCTGGTGCTGTGGCACCACGAGTTCGCGGACCCGACGGGCCTGGTCATCGCGGAACTGACCCGCCGCAGCGAGAAGCCGCCGAGCGTGCGCAAGGAGTTTCGGGGCTACAGCCTGCTGCGCTTTGACCTGCGCGATTGGTCGCCCGTCGCCGCCGTGCCCACGCCCCAGTCGCCCGTGGGCGCCACCTTTGGGCAGCAGCTCACCCTGGTGGGCGCGGACCGCCTGGACCTGGGGCCGGGCGCGCTGCGCTGGATACTCTACTGGCGGGCGGAGCAGCCGCTTGAGCACGATCTCGCCGTGGCGGTCCAGGTGCGGGACGCGGCGGGCGAGGTGCGGCTGACGCACAACCAGTCGCCCAGCACGCCCTACCTGGCGACGGCCGGCTTCCCGCCCGGTCTGACCCTGCGCGGGCTGACCCAGGTGAACCTGCCCGCCGACCTCAAGCCAGGGCGCTATGCGGTCAGTGCCCTGGTGTGGGACGTCACGGCGGCGCGCAACCTGGAAGCCGTCGGCGCGGACGGACACCCCCTTGGTATCGCCGTGTCCCTAGGACACGTTGAGCTTGGACCCAACCATGAAGTAGCCTGGGTCCCTTGACTTTTATCCACTAGCGTATGGAGGAGCCTATGCAGTTTACCCATCGTCTGCTCAATAGCCTGGTGATCCTCGCGCTGCTGAGCGTCTCGCTCGCCACCGCCACGACCACGACGGCCGCCCCGCTCCAGCAAGAGGGCTGCGCGGGCAACCTGCTGGCCAATCCCGGCTTTGAGGGGCCGTCGCGCAAGACCGAGGCCGAGGGAACCAGCCTGTCGTCGGCGGTCGCCAACGACTGGAACCCGTGGCTGATTCGCGGCGACGAGCGCCTCAACCGCGAGCCGGAGTACAAGCTCGAAGACACGAACATCTCCAAGACGCGCTTCCGCGCCCACACGGGCCGCTACTCCCAGAAGTGGTTCACCTCCTGGGGCACCCACACCGCCGGCATCTACCAGCGCGTCTCGGTCGCGCCGGGCACGCCGCTGACCTTCAGCATCTGGGCGCAGGTCTACACGGGCGAGGCCGACGGCTGGACCGGCGAGGTCTTCCTGTCCGACCCAATCCACCCGGGCAACTACCGCGTGTGGGTCGGGATTGACCCGACGGGCGCGGTACCGGCCGGCGTCGGCGTGGATGCCCCGGCCACCGTGGTCTGGAGCCAGCCGGTGATGAAGTACGACGACTGGATCCTCTTGCAGGTCAGCGCGGTCGCCCAGAGCAACGCCGTGACCGTCTACACCAAGGGCCAGCCGGAGTGGTCGGTCAAGCACAACGACTCGTTCTGGGACGATGCCTGCCTGGTGGTGGACCCGTCGCTGGCGGCCCGCCCGGGCGTCTCGGCCGCGCCCGCGCCCGCGCCGGCTCAGCCCGCGCCCGCCGCGCCGTCCAGTGGCGGCGTAACCGCCCCCGCGCCTGGCGTGGCCGAGTTCGCCGTCCCCAACGGCCGCTTCTTCACTCAGACCGGCGAGGGCAAGGGCGGCTTCCGCGTCGTGGACGACGGCCAGGCCCAGTTCTGGTCCGAGTTCCAACGCCTGGGTGGCTTGCAGACGGTCGGTTACCCCATCTCGCAGCGCTACGTCAAGGACGGCTTCGTCACCCAGGCATTCCAGAAGCTCGTCCTCCAGTGGCGGGCCGATGTGGGCCAGGCGTGGCCGGTCAACGTCTTTGACGAACTGAGCAACGCCGGGCAAGACGCGGCGCTACGCGAGAAGCGCTCCACCCCACTGCCCCTCGTCGGCTTCGACACGCCCGGCGACACCTTCGCGCAGATCGTGGTCAAGCGCCAGGCGCTGCTGAACGACAACGCGGCCATCCGCGCCCGCTACTTCGCGGCCGCCGACCCGGTCACCACGTTTGGCCTGCCCACGTCGCGCGTCGAGGACTTTGGCAACCACTTCGCCATCCGCACCCAGCGCGCCGTCTTCCAGCAGTGGAAGGTGGCTGTCCCGTGGGCGGCGGCGGGTCAAGTCACCATCGCCAACGGCGGCGACATCGCCAAGGAACTAGGCTACCTGCCCACCAACGCCCTGACGCCTGAGGCGGTCCAGTAAGGCTGTTCTCATCACAGCCACATCCCCTGTGGAAACGCTCCCCTCCCCCGTCCCCTCCCCTAGCCAGGGCGGGGGGACGCCACAGCGATTGGCCCCCCCTTCCTTCGCAGGGAAGGGGGCGGGGGGGTTAGGTTCGGGGGTCAGCGTGGGTCTGACACGGCCCGGCGTCTGGGCCGCGCTGGTGGCGGTGCTGACGCTGCCCGCCGCGTGGCCGCTGCTCCAGCCGGGGTTTATCGCCACGCGGGCGGGCGGCGATAGCCCCTTCCTGCTCATCCGCCTGCATCAACTCCTGGCGGGCCTGGCGCTCGGCTTCCCCGTGCGCTGGATGCCCGACGCGGCCCACGGGCTGGGCTACCCCTTCTGGAACTTCTACGCGCCCCTGCCGTACTACCTGGCCGCGCTCTTCTCCGGCCTCGGCCTGGGCGTCGTCGCGCCAATCAAGCTGGCCCAACTGCTCGGCTTGCTCGTCGCGGCGTGGGGCATGGACGCGCTGGGGCGGGCGGTGTGGGACAGCCGACCGGCCGGTCTCCTGGCCGCCGCCGCCTACACCTACGCCCCGTTTCACCTGGTCAACGTCTACGTGCGCGGCGACTCGCTGGGCGAGTTCTGGGCCTTCGCCTTCTACCCGCTGGTCTGGCTGGCCGCCTGGCGGCTGCTCCGCCGTCCCTCGGCCGGCGCGCTGGCCGGGCTGAGCCTGGCCTACGCGGGCCTCGTCCTCAGCCACAACATCTCCGCGCTGATTTTCAGCCCGTTCCTGCTGCTTGTTCCTATTGCGTATTGCGTATTGCGTATTGCGTCCCCCGCCTCACCTAGCGGCCTTCCGCCTTCCGCCTTCCGCCTTCCGCCTTCCGCCTTCCGCCTTCCGCCTTCCGCCTTC
>CAZFUK010000668.1:0-3175 GCA_964522005.1 uncultured Anaerolineales bacterium
GCCGTGGCGCTGGCGCTCGAGGTCGTCGCCCCGGCCGAGGTGGCGGCCCAGCCGATGATGGCGGCCGTTCCGGCGTAACTGTGGAGACCTGACAGGTTTTGGAAACCTGTCAGGTCTGGGCGAGCTATGTCACACGTAATCTGGACGATCGGCCACTCCAACCGCGAGTGGGAGGAGTTCGTGGCCGTCCTGGAGCACTACGGTGTTCAGCGGCTCGTGGATGTGCGCAGCCATCCCCGCAGCCGCTTTCCCCATTTCAAGCGGGAGGCCCTGGCCCATGCGCTGCCCCTGGCCGGTATCGAGTACGTCTGGATGGGCGACACGCTGGGCGGGCTGCGCCCCGGCGGCTACGGCGTGTGGATGCAGGGGGAGGCGTTCAGGCGTGGGCTGGCTGCCCTGGAAGCATTAGCCGCCGAGCGGCCCACGGCCTTTATGTGCGCCGAGCGCGACCCGCGCCAGTGTCACCGCCGCTACATCGCCCTGGCCCTGCTCGACCGAGGCTGGGCGGTGCGCCACCTGATTAGCCTGGACGAGAGCTATCCGGCGGGCCAGGAGGCTCTTCAGCTACCCTTCGATATGAGCGATATGAGGTAATTATGGCTCTGCTACTGCATGAATCGGATGTTGAGCGTTATCTTCCCATGGCCGACGCCGTCGCGGCGGTTGAGGCCGCCTTTCGGCACCTGGGCAGCGGCGAGGCGCAGAACATCCCACGCGCCCGCACCCGCCTGCCCAACGGCCAGATGCACGTCATGGCCGCCGCCGACCCGGCCCTGGGCTACCTCGGCCTCAAGGCGTACACCACCATTGGCGGACGGGCGCGCTTCGTCGTCCTCCTCTTCTCCACCGAAACGGGCGAGCTACTGGCCGTGATGGAGGCCGACACGCTGGGCCAACGGCGGACGGGCGCCGCCAGCGGCGTGGCGACGCGCTACATGGCGCGCCAGGACGCGCAGACGGTCGGCGTCTACGGCACGGGTTGGCAGGCGCGCAGCCAGGTGGCGGCCATCGCCGCCGTGCGCGACATCCGCCAGATACGCGCTTATAGCCGCAGCGCGGAGCGGCGCGAGGCGTTCGTGCGGGAGGTCGGCGCGGGGCTGGCGATTGAGGTCGTCGCCGTGGACCAGCCGGCTCTGGCCGCCGAAGGCGCCGACATCCTGGTGACGATTACGTCGGCCCGCGAGCCGGTCCTGCGTGGCGAGTGGCTGACGCCCGGCGTCCACATCAACGCCGCCGGGTCCAACGCCCTGGTTCGCCGCGAGCTAGACGACGCCGCTGTCCAGAAGTGTGACCGGGTGGTGGCCGATGCCGTGGACCAGGCGCGGGTGGAGGCGGGGGACCTGCTGCCCCTCATCGAGCGTGGGACGCTGCACTGGGGCCAGGTGCATGGGCTGGGGGAGGTGGTGACGGGCGCTTATCCAGGCCGAGGGGGCGCGCAGGAGATCACGCTGTTCAAGTCGCTGGGGCTGGCGGTGGAGGACATCGCGGCGGCCGGCGTGGTCTATGAGCGCGCCCTGGCCGACGGCGCGGGCCAACACATCGCCATGTTCGCGTAGGGGGCGGGAGGTTGTAGAGACGCGATATATCGCGTCTCTACCGTCGCGTCTCTACTCGCGGCTTTCGCTCCAGCGCTGGAGCCAGACCAGCAGGGCGTAGAGACCGCCAAACAGGAGCGCGCCGAAGACGGAACACAGCAGGCTGCCCAGGGCCGTCTGCGCGCCGAACAGCAGCCAGACCAGGGCGTTGCCGACGATGGTCAGGAAAACGACCACGGCAATCGCCAGCCGTAGTTCGGTCTGACGCCGATAGCGGCGCATGTCGGTCAGCGGGTGTGACTGGCCCATGCTCCCCTCCCGCATTACTTAGCTAGAGGACGTGGCTAGAGGACGCGCGTCAACTCGTCGCGGTCAAAGACGGGCAGCGACTCCACCTGGCCGCTCCGGTACAGGTGGATGCCCTGCGCGGCCGGGACAACCCGCCCGATCTGCTCCACCCGAATCCCCGCGCCCGCCAGGGCCGCTGTCACCGCCCCCACATCCTCGGTTGGCAGGCAGATAATAAGCGCGCCGGAGGAGATGAGTCCCAGCGGGTCCAGGCCGAAGCGCCCACAGAGCGCCAGCGTGGGGGCTGCGAGAGGCAGGGCGCTGGCGTCCACCGCCAGCCCGACGCCTGACGCCTCCGCCACCTCGTGCAGGCCCGTGGCGACGCCGCCCTCCGTCGGGTCGTGCATGGCGTGGACGCGCCCGTGGGCGAGGGCGATGGCCGCGTCGCGCACGACGGAGATGCCGGGCCTGTGGAGGTAGCCCCGCGCTTCGGCCAGCAGGTCGGCGGGGAGGTCCCGCAGCTCGCCGCCCTTCTCCCGCGCCAGGATAGCCGTTCCCTCCAGCCCGACGGCCTTGGTCAGCAGCACCGCGTCGCCCACCTGTGCCCCGGCCGCCGTCACCAGCCGGTCGGGCGTGGTCTCCCCAAGCATCTGCCCCACGACGATGGGGCGGTCCAGCCCCAGCGTGATCTCGCTGTGGCCGCCCACCAGCGCCGCGCCCACTTCGGCGCACGCCGCTGCGATCTGGGCGAAGACGGCCTCCACCAGGGCGGGCGTGGTCCCGTGTTCGGGCAGCAGGAGCGTCGCCAGGAACCAGCGCGGGGTCGCGCCCAGCGCGGCGATGTCGTTGGCGTTGACATGCACGGCGTACCAGCCGATTTCGTCGGTGGCGAAGGTGATGGGGTCGGTCTTGGCGACGAGCAGCCGGTCGCCCAGGCTCAGGACGGCGGCGTCCAGGCCCAGTCCCGGCCCCACGACGACGCCCGGCCCTAGCGCGGCGTAGCGGGCGATGAGGGGCATCAGGATGTCGGGGGGAACTTTGCCCGCTGCGAGCGTCTGTCTCACTGGAAACTCCCGCCCAACCCGTGTAAGATGACCTGGGGCCGGGCGTCTAAATTGACGCGACCTGGGATTCGGGTATACTTAAGCCATAGCGGGGCGTAGCGCAGCCCGGTAGCGCGCCTGGTTTGGGTCCAGGAAGTCGGAGGTTCGAATCCTCTCGCCCCGACTGGAACAATTCAGAGGTAGGAATTAAGAATTAGGAGCAGAGAAATGATCTCCTGTCTTAATTCCTAATTCTCACTTCTTAATTCAATTCGCGGGTGTAGCTCAGGGGTAGAGCGTCTGCCTTCC
>CAZFUK010000669.1:0-3166 GCA_964522005.1 uncultured Anaerolineales bacterium
CGTCGTCGGCCTGGCCGGCGCCACGACCTCCGCCCTCCAGCTCAGCTTCGCGGAGCGGCTCCAGGCGGCCGGGCTGGCCGCGCGGGTGCGCGTGGTCGAGGACGCCCGCATCGCGGTGGCGGGCGCGACCGAGAGCGGCGAAGGGGTCATCCTCATTTCGGGTACGGGCGTCAATGCCTTTGGTGTCTACCAGGGGCGGACGGCGCGGGCGAGCGGCTGGGGCTACCTGGTGGGCGACGAGGGCAGCGGCTTCGACATTGGACGGCAGGCCCTTCAGGCCGTCCTGTGGGCCTACGATGGGCGCGGCCCCGCCACCCAGTTGACCGCCGCCCTGCTCGCCGCCTGGGATGCCCCTTCGCCCGAACAACTCCTGGACCACATTTATGTCATCCCCATTCCCCGCGACCGGGTCGCGGCCCTGGCCCGGGTCGTGGCCAACGTGGCCCGCGAGGGCGACGCGGTGGCCCAGACCATCTATGCCCAGGCGGGGCGCCAGCTAGGGCTGGCGGCGGCAGCGGTCGTGCGGCGGCTGGGGCTGGACCAGGCGACCGCGACGATTGCGCTGGTTGGCGGCGTGTTCCAGGCGGGCGAGTTGATTACCGCGCCAATCCGTGGGACCCTGCTCGACCAACTCGGCTTCGCCCCCGCCCTCGTCACGCCCCTCCACCCGCCCGCCTATGGCGCCGTTCGCCTCGCCCTGGCCGAATTGCTATGATGAGCCATTCTGAACTAGAACACCATCTAGATGAAGCGGTTCGCGCTGGTGAGGGGACGGTGTACACGGCCGCCGTGTGCCTGGTGGCGCGGGGCGGGCAGACGCTGTTCCACCGCGCCTACGGCTGGCTGGACCCTGAAACAGGGACGAGGCCCACCCAACTCGACAGCCTGTTTGACCTTGCGTCGGTCACCAAGATATTCACGACTACCCTGTTTATGCGGCTGGTCGAAGCGGGGCGGGTGGGCCTGGACCAGCCGGTGGCCGAGGTCGTGCCGGAGTTCAGCGGCGCGCGCCCCATCACCGCCTTCGAGCAGCCCCTGACCGGCGCGGTCGAACGCTACGACTATCCCGACACGGTGGTAGACGCGGGCCGCGTCACCTTCCGCCACCTGCTGACCCACACCAGCGGCCTGCCCGCCTGGGCCAGCCTCTACCGCCTGCCCAGCCGCGAGGCCGCCGTCCAGGCCGTCCTCCAGTCGGGTTTCGCCTACCCGACGGGCGCCCGCCTCGTCTACAGCGACCTGGGTTTGATTCTGCTGACTCATGCCATTGAGCAGTTAACGGGCGAGCCGCTGGACGGGGTCATGCGCCGCCTCGTCCTGGACCCCCTCGGCCTAAGCCATACCCTGTACAATCCGCCCACCGCCCTCCACGACCGCATCGCTCCCACTGAAGTCTGTCGCTGGCGGGGTCGGCGGCTGGTGGGCGAGGTCCACGACGAGAACGCCGGGCGACTGGACGGCGTCAGCGGCCACGCCGGGCTGTTTTCGACAGCGGCGGACGTGGCCCGGCTGGGCCAGCTCTACCTGAACGGCGGCGAGTTGGACGGCGTGCGCCTGCTCTCGCCTCAGACAGTCGCCGAGATGACGCGCGTCCAGGTGGACTTCGACGGCGACCGGCGCGGGCTGGGCTGGATGCGCCAGGGCACGGGCGAGTGGCGGCGGCCGGGGCTATCCGACGCCGCGTTCGGCCACACCGGCTTTACGGGAACCTCGCTGTGGATTGACCCATCCACCCAGGAGGTGATAGTCCTGCTCACCAACCGCGTCTACTTTGGCCGCGACGCGACCGGCATCCTGGCCTTGCGCCAGAATGTCTATCGGGCCGCCGAAGCGCTGGTCAAGGGACAGACCTGACAGGTTTCAGAAACCTGTCAGGTCTTAAGGCGACGCCAGGTCTTGCTCTGGAATGGACGCGGCGGGTTCTGGACCACGCCGTGGGAGACGCCTAGATGATTGTGATTGGCCTCATCTCTGGGACATCGGCGGATGGCATTGACGCGGCGGCGGTCGAGGTAACGGGCGCGCCGCCCGATGTCAGGGCGCGGCTGCTACGCTTCGAGACTGTGCCGTGGCCCGACCGGCTACGCGCCGCCATTTTCGAGGCGTTCCGCCCTGAAACGAGCGGCGTGGATAGGCTCTGCCACCTGAACTTCCAGGTGGGCGAGCAATTCGCGCTCGCCGCCCGCCACGTGGCCGAGGCGGCCGGGCTGACGCTGGACGGGGTAGACCTCATCAGTTCGCATGGGCAGACCGTGTGGCACGCGGTCGGCCCCAATGACCCGGTCCACTCGACGCTCCAGGTCGGCCAACCCGCCGTCATCGCCGAGCGGACGGGCGTGACCGTCGTAGCCGACCTGCGGGCGCGCGACGTGGCGGCCGGCGGCCAGGGCGCGCCCCTCGTCGGCTACACCGACTACCTCCTCCTGCGCGACCCGGGCAGAACCCGCGCCGTCCAGAACATCGGCGGCATCGCCAACGTGACGGTGCTGCCGGCCGGCGCCGCTCCCGAAGCCATCTTCGCCTTTGACACCGGCCCCGGCAACATGCTCATAGACGATGCCGTGGTCCGCCTGACCGACGGCCAGCAGCCGTTTGACCGCGACGGGGTGTTGGGCGCGCAAGGACGGGTGGACGAGGGCCTGCTGGCCGAGTTGATGGCCCACCCCTACTTCAGCCTGCCCATCCCCAAGACGACGGGCCGCGAGCAGTTTGGCCGCCAGTTGGGCGCGGAGATTTGGGCCAGGGCGGCGGCGGGTGGTCTGGCGCCCGTGGACCTGGTGGCTACCCTCACCCAGTTTACCGCCGCGTCCATCGCGGACCAGTATCGGCGCTTTGTCGGGCGGGTGGACGAGGTCGTTGTGGGCGGCGGCGGCGCGGACAACCCGACGCTGATGCGGATGCTCGCCGCCAGCCTGCCCGAGGCTCGCCTCCTGCGCTCCGACGCGCTGGGGGTCCCGGCCGACGCCAAGGAGGCCATCGCCTTCGCCGTGCTGGGCTACGAGACGGTCCACGCCCGCCCCGGCAACCTGCCGACCGTGACCGGCGCGCCCGGCCCGCGCGTGCTGGGCAGCCTGACGCCGGGCGCCAACTTCGCGGCGTTGATGACTGAGGTCTACGGATAGAGGAACAGACTGATGTAAACCTAACCCCCCGGCCCCCTTCCCTA
>CAZFUK010000670.1:0-3161 GCA_964522005.1 uncultured Anaerolineales bacterium
CGACATCGAAGGCTCCTCTGCCCTGTGGGAACGCCATCCCCAGGCGATGGTCCACAGCCTGGCTCGCCACCATGCCCTGCTCCAGCAAGCCATCGAGACGGCTGGCGGCTACGTCTTCAAGACGGTGGGGGATGCGTTTTGCGCGGCCTTTGCCACGCCGCAACCCGCGCTGCTGGCCGCCGTATCAGCGCAACGGGCACTGACGGGGCCAGGCGAGAGGTGGGGCGAGACCGGCCCCCTGCGTGTCCGCATGGGCATCCACCTCGGCCCGGCCGAGTGGACGGGCGACGACTACGCCACCAACGACACCCTCAACCGGGTGTCGCGGGTCATGGGGGCCGGTCATGGGGGCCAGATTCTGCTGAGTGCGGCGGTGGTCGAAGTCGTGAAGCGTCAGCCCGTGGGGGAAGTGACGTGGCGTGACCTGGGGGTGCATCGGCTGCGCGGGTTGAGCCAGCCTGAACGCCTCTACCAGGCCGAGGCGCCCGGCATAGCGGCCGACTTCCCAGGCCTACATGTGTTGGACACCCCGCGCCACAATCTACCGGGCCTGCCCACACCCATCGTTGGGCGCCAGGACGAGATCGCGGTCCTGGCGGCGATGCTCCAACGCGATGAGGTTCGATTGATCACGCTGACAGGCCCGGGCGGCAGCGGCAAGACGCGCCTGGCGCTGGAAGTGACGCACCGTATTGACGATTTACCATTGACGATTGACGATTGGCAGGAAGGGGCCAAAGTCTCCAATCGTCAATCATCAATCATCAATCGTCAATTCCCCGACGGCGTCTTCTTCGTCAACCTCGCGCCCATCAGCGACCCCAGCCTGGTCGCGGCGACGATAGCCCAGGCGTTGGACGTGCGGGAGAGTGGGGGGCGTCCTGTCTTGGACGGCCTGAAGGACTATCTGCGCGAGAAGAGGATACTGCTGCTGCTCGATAACTTCGAGCAGGTGGTCGAAGCCGCGCCCGTCGTAGCCGACCTGTTGGCCGCCGCGCCGGGCCTCAAAGTGCTGGTCACGAGCCGTATCCCGTTGCACCTGCGCGGCGAGAAAGAGTTTCCCGTCGAACCGCTCCCGCTGCCCGAAGCCGACCGCAGACGGACGACTGACGACGAACTACTGACTACTGACTACGCTTCCCGCATCACGCAGTACGCCGCCGTCGCCCTGTTCATCCAGCGGGCGCAGGATGTGAAACCCGACTTCCAGGTGACTAACGAGAACGCCCCCGCCGTGGCTGAAATCTGCCATCGGCTCGATGGCCTGCCGCTGGCGATTGAACTGGCCGCCGCGCGCATTAAAGCGCTGACTCCCCAGGCGCTCCTCCAACGCCTCGAACGACGCCTACCACTGCTGACCGGCGGCGCGCGCGACCTCCCCGCCCGCCAGCAAACCCTCCGCAACGCGGTTGCCTGGAGCCACGACTTGCTTGACGAGCGGGAGAAGACGCTCTTCCGACGGCTGGGTGTGTTTGTGGGCGGCTGCACACTCGAAGCGGCGGAGGTGGTGTGCGCGGAAGACGACGAAGGACCAAGGACCAAAGACCAACAAAACCAGGAGGCTCGCTTCAGTCCTCCGTCGTCGGTCCTCCGTCCTCCCGTTGGTCCTCGGTCTTTCGTCCTCCGTCCCGAAGACGTTCTGGACGGCCTGCAATCGCTGGTAGACAAGAGCCTGGTCAAGCAAGCGGAGGGACCAGAGGGCGAGCCGCGCTTTGTGATGTTGGAGACGATTCGCGAGTACGCGGCCGAGAAGCTGCTGGCCGGCGCGGAGCCCGAGCGCCTGCGGACAGGCCATGCCGCCTACTTCCTCCAACTTGTGGAACAGGCCGAGCCAGAGCTAGTAGGACCAGGAGCGGCTCGGTGGATGGACCGGCTGGAGGGGGAACATGACAACCTGCGGGCGGCGTTGGAGTGGAACGCGGCGAACAGACAGACAGAGCAGGCCTTACGGATTGCTGCATCACTGCGAGGGTTCTGGGAGATACGCGGTCACTGGAGCGAGGCCCGTGGGTGGTATGAGCGGCTGCTAGGGCAGGTCAGTGGGGGGCCGCCCACCCAGGCCTACGTCACGGTTCTTGGCGCCTGTGGCGTTCTTTACGTCCAGATGCGGGACTACCATCGAGCAGAGATGCGGCTGAATCAGGCCCTCGCGGCGGCCACGATACTCGGTGATAAGAAGCGGATGGCCTGGACCTTGAGCCGACTGGCCAACCTCGCCTACGTTCGAGGCGATCTCCAGCGGCGCGCCGAACTCCACGAGCAGAGCCTGAGCCTCTACCGTGAGATTGGTGACACTCTTGGTGTCGCGTCCCAGGTGCTCCAGTTGGGTATCGTCGCCTGGAAGCGGCGTGAACTCGAGCCTGCACGCCGCCTTTATGACGAAAGTCTTGCCCTCGCTCGGAGCCTGGGCGACCAGAGTCTGATCAGCCATTTGTTATGCAACCTCGCCGTTATCGCCGCTGAACGTGGCGACTATCTTGCAGCGCAGGCTGGCTCGGAGGCTACGCTTGAGATCCTCGAGGCCATGAACCACCGCTCTTGGGTCCCGCTAATGCTTACCAACCTTGGCATCATCGCCTTCAATCAAGGCGACGAGGTCAGGGCCCGGCGGCGGCTAACGGACAGCCTGGCCCGCCACCGCCAACTTGACCCGGAGCACCCACCCCTTGAAGGCTTGGGATGGCTCGCACTGGTCACACTCTATGAGGGCAACCAGGCGGAGGCTGAGCGGTTACTAGGTGAGTGCCTGGAGGTCGCCAGAGACAGCGGTGACAATCACAATATGGTACCGACACTAGAGAAACTGGGAGCCGTTGCTTTTCGAGGCGGACGTCACTCTGAGGCACAGAGCCATTTTCGCGAGGCCCTGGAGCAAGCGCGCGGGATAGTGGGGATGCCCCTCGACCCCGTCCTTCTCATTGGCCCGGCCGCAGTGGCGGCAGAGACAGGCGGGGAGGTGGGGGCGCTCAAGGCCGTGCGGCTGCTTGGCGCGGTAGAGGCCTCCCTCACGGCCACGGGGCATGTCCCTCATCGCCACATGCGCGACCTGCGCGACCACGCCCTGGCCGCCGCCCACGCCTGCCTCACCGACGCGGCGTTCGCCCAGGCCTGGGCCGAGGGCCAGGCGATGACGGCGGAGGAGGCGGTCCAGTACGCGCTCA
>CAZFUK010000671.1:0-272 GCA_964522005.1 uncultured Anaerolineales bacterium
ACCTATGGTGACACTACCCAAAAGCTGGTGAGCCTGTTGCAAGAGTTGCGCCAGGAGCAGGCGGCCCTGGCTGTAGCGGTCGCCGATAGCCTGGTAGAGGGCGGCCGCCTGGTTGAACCGCGTCCAGGCCGCCTCAAAGTCTCGCCCGGCCTGGGCGATCTGGCCCAGAGCGGTGTAGACGTTGGCCTGGCCGAGGCGGTCGCCGATCTGCTCGAAGAGGGCCAGGGCGCGCTCGTAGACGGCCAGCGCTTTGCCGTTCTGCTTGCGAAAGG
>CAZFUK010000671.1:372-3160 GCA_964522005.1 uncultured Anaerolineales bacterium
CCAACACGTCGCCCTGGGCCTGGAGCGTGTTGGCCTGGCCGAGGCGGGAGCCGACCTGCTCGTACAGGGCCAGGGCGCGGCCGTAGACGGCCAGCGCCTCGTCGTAGTGGCCTTGGAAGCGGTACACGTCGCCCTGGGCACGCAGCGTGTTGGCCTGGCCGAGGCGGTCGCCCACCTGTTCGAAGAGGGCCAGGGCGCGGGCATAGACGGCCAGCGCCTCGTCGTTCTGCTTGCGAAAGGCCAACACGTCGCCCTGGGCCTGGAGCGTGTTGGCCTGGCCGAGGCGGGAGCCGACGCGCTCCGCCGCAGAGGCCCCGGCCGCGAGCCAGTCACCACGGCGAGTGTCGTAGTTGTTGCGCAGCGTATTGTACCCACCAATGGTGTAGCGCACGAGCAGGCGGGCCAGGTCGTCGTCTCGGGGCGATCCTTGCGTCAGCCGGTCCAGGGCATACGTCACCTGGTCCCAGGCCAGGGGAGCGGCGTAGGTCATGCGGCCTTCATCGAGCGCGTCATCATACCCCGCCACGACCTCGGCGTAGTACGCGGCGTGACGCAGTTCGGCGGCGCGGAGGACACCGGACTGACGGGCGCGGCGGCGGGCAGCCTCGGCCAGCGTCTGGTGCAGGGCTAGCTCGCCGCTGGCTGCCTCTTCGAGCAGGTTGCGGTCGAGAAGCTCCGCGAGGGTGTCCAGCCCCGCGCCCATCACAGCCTGGGCGGCTGCCCGGTCGAAGACGGCAGGTTTGGGCGCGAAGCCGGCGAGCCTGAGGAACGCCCGGCGCGCCTCGTCCGTCAGAGCGTCCACGCTGAGGCCGATGACCTCGTCCAGAGTGCGCTGGCGGCGCGGGTGGCGCAGGTCGAGCCAGGCGGCGGCCTGCTGGAGGCCGTCCAGCGCTGACGCAGCCTGCTCCGCGAAGCGGATTTTAGCCCGCAGGTAGCCGCCGACGAGGTCGAGGGCCAGCGGCAAGCCACCCACACCCCGCGCCAGGCGGCGCAGGCCATCCGGCGCGACCTGGGCGGCGAGCGGGCAGGTACGGGCCAGCAGGTCCACCGCCTCGTCCTCGCTCAACTCGTCCACGCGCTGCCGCTCGTCGGCGAACTCCCGCGCCAGCCCCTCGTCGCGCGTCGTCAGGACGTGGGCGCAACCCGGCCCGCCCACCTGGAGCAGGGGGTAGACCTGCTCGGTCCCCCAGACGTCGTCCAGGACCAGGAGGAAGGGGCGGCCGGCCAGCGCACTCTGGACCAGCGCGGCGCGCATGTCGAGGGTCGGCGCGGCGTCGAGGCTAACACCGAGCGCGGCGGCCCACATGCCCAGGCTGGCGTCGGGGGTGGCCTTCGGGCCGAGGCTGGCCCACAGCACGCCGCCCCAGAAGTGGGCCAGCACGGCGGCGTCCCAGGCCATCTCGACGGCCAGCGTCGTCTTGCCGACGCCCGGCTTGCCGTCGAGGGCGGTGATGGCGGCGCGGGACTGGCCGCCCAGCAGGCGGCGGCGCAGCTCGGCCAGCTCGGTCTCGCGGCCGACAAAGTGGACGGGGCGGTGGGGCACGGCGACATAGCAGGGGGGTGGGCCGCCGAGGTTGGCGTCAAGCTGAGGCGTGTCCTGGACAGCGTCCCAGGCGATGTCGGGGCGCAGGCGGCGGCCGGCGTCCAGGAGACGGGGTATCTCCCCTCGGCGGCGTAGGGCGCGCAGCACGGCGACGACGCGGGCGGGCTTGCCGTCGCCCGGCAGGTCGTCGTAGGCCAGGCCTAGCTCGTCCAGCAGGACGTGCAGCTCAGCCACGTCGAAGCGTTCGGTCAGCGTCTCGCGCAGGCTCGGCATCGCCACCCCCGCAGAGGTTTGACAGAATTTACAGAATGAACAGGATAGCTCAAACCCCGGACGTAGTATAGTCCCTAATTCTGTTAATTCTGTTAATTCTGTCAAACCGGCTGGGTCAGGGCGGCGCGGCCGTTCGCCACGTCGCGGCCCATCTGCTCAATCAGCGCCTCGACGCTGTCGAACTTCTGCTCGTCGCGCAGGCGAGCGATGAACTCGGTCTTGAGGGTCTGGCCGTAGATGTCGCGGTCGAAGTCCAGCAGGTAGACCTCCACCGAGCGGGGGCCGTTGTCGAAGGTGGGCCGCACGCCGAGGCTGGCGACACCCAGCAGCGGCTCGTCGCCCAATTGGCAACGCACGGCATAGATGCCGTTGGCCGGCACGGCCATGTCGGCGGGGATGTCCAGGTTGGCCGTCGGGTAGCCCAGTTGGCGGCCGCGCTTCGCGCCGTGCACGACCTCGCCGCTCAGGTGGTGCGGCCGGCCGAGGAGCCACGCCGCCTGCTCCACCTGCCCCTCGACCACCAGGCGGCGAATCAGGCTCGTGCTGACCGTCTCGCCCAGCAGGGCGAAGGGCGCGGTGGCGTGGACCGTGAAGCCGAGGCGGCTGCCCAACTCGCTCAGGTAGGCCGTCGTTCCCTGGCGGCCCCGGCCCAGGGCGAAGTTCGGCCCTTCCCACCGTTCCACCAGGTTGAGGTGAGCGCGGATCTGGGCGATGAAGTCGTCGGCGCTGGTCTGGGCAACCTCGCGCGTAAAGGGGTGAACCAGCACCAGGTCCACGCCCTGCTCGGCCACGAGGGCCACCCGCTCTTCGAGCGTCGCCAGGTAGATGACCGGCGTGTCGGGGCGCAGCACGGCCAGGGGGTTGGGGTGCAGCAGCATGACGGCCGTCTGCGCGCCAATGTCAGCGGCGCGGCGGCGCATGCGGGCCAGCAGGTGCTGGTGGCCGATGTGGACGCCGTCATATTTGCCGATG
>CAZFUK010000672.1:0-3157 GCA_964522005.1 uncultured Anaerolineales bacterium
GACTTAGGTTCCGAAGATGCCGACTGTGAGTCCTGTGGCGCCAACCACCCCGCCTATCATTCCCACCGAGGTCCCGACCCTGCCGCCTGTGGTCCCCACGGCTGTGTCCACGCTACCGCCCGTCGTCCCGACCGAGGTCCCCACCCTGCCGCCCGTCTTGCCCACGACCGCCCCGCTGCCGACCACGCCGCCCCTGCCGACCATACGCCGTCCCTAACCATAGCGGCCCCCAAGCTGTTCACCGGGCTGCTTTTGACGCCTGGCCTTCAAACGGCTATACTGACTCAGGTTGCCTGAAATCACGACCCCGTTAGGGAACACACCATGACCACCTCCCGCTCAACCACCGTCCAGTTGCCGGTCAAGGGCATGGACTGCGCGGCGTGCGCCCAGCACGTCGAAGGCGCCATCGCTCGCCTGCCGGGCGTCCAGACCGTCCAGGTGCTGCTCTCGGCCGAGCGGGCGACCGTCGCCTTTGACCCGGCCCAGGTCAACCTGGACCAGATTCGGGTCGCCGTGGCCCAGGCCGGCTACGCCATCCCCGACGGCGTCGGGGAGGCCGAGGCCGCGCCGGAGCCAGCGCCGGCCGGCCCGCGCCTGGCGTCGCCGTCCTCTCTGGGCTGGGCCGCGCTCGGCCTCGTTGCCCTCGTCGTCATCGGCGCGGCAATTGGCGAGCGGCTGGGGCTGTTCGACCGCGCGCTGGAGCGGCTGCCCTGGTGGCTGCCCGCCCTGGCGATTGCCCTGGGCGGCTGGCCCGTCTTCCGCAACGTCCTCCAGGCCGCCCGCCAGCGTCAGATCACCAGCCATACCCTCATGACGCTCGGCGTCGTCGCGGCGGCCGGCATCGGCCAGTGGACCACGGCGGCCCTGCTCGTCTTTTTCATGCGCTTTGGGGATTGGATCGAGGGCCTGACCACGGCGCGCAGCCGCCAGGCTCTCCAGACGCTCATCGCGCAGCAGCCGGCACGGGCGCGGGTGGTGCGCGACGGCCAGGAGGTCGAAGTCCCGGTGGGCCAGATTGTCGCGGGCGACGTGGTGGCGGTGCGCCCCGGCGAGCGGATTCCCGTGGACGGCGCGGTGGTGTTGGGGAGCGCGCCGGTAGACCAGGCGGCCATCACGGGCGAGAGCGTGCCCGTAGACAAGCTGCTCGGCGACCGGGTGTTCGCGGCCACCATCGTCCAGGGGGGCTTTCTCCACGTCAAGGCGACGGGCGTGGGCCAGGACACGGCCTTCGCCCATATCGTGCGCCTGGTCGAAGAGGCCGAAACCCACAAGGCGCCCGTCCAGCGGTTCGCCGACCGCTTCGCCGCGTACTATACTCCGCTGGTGCTGGGCATCGCGGGTCTCACCTACCTGGTGACGGGCCAACTGCTCAACGCCGTCGCCGTCCTCGTCGTCACCTGCGCCTGCGCCATCACCATGGCGACGCCCGTCGTCGTCCTCGCCAGTGTGGGCGCGGCGGCGCGGCGTGGGTTGCTCATCAAGGGCGGGCTGACCCTGGAGGCCCTGGCGCGGGTGGATACGCTGGTGATGGACAAGACGGGCACGCTGACCTGGGGCGAGCCGGCGGTCACTGAGGTCGTGCCTCTCAACGGCCTGGCGCGGACGGGCCTGCTCCAATCCGTGGCGGCGGTCGAGGCGAGGAGCGAGCACCCCCTGGCGCGGGCGCTGGTCCGCGCGGCGCGGACTGAGGGCCTGGCGATGCCGGAGGTAGACCAGTTCACCGCCGTGGCCGGGCGCGGGGCGCAGGCGGCGCTCGCCGGGGTGACGGGGCCGGTGGGCAACCGCCGTCTGCTGGATGAACAGGGGATTGGGGTGAACGCGGCGGCCGAGACCGCCGCCCAAGCCCTCGAAGCAGCCGGGCAAACCGTCTTTTTCGCGGCGCGGGCGGGGGAAACCGTGGGCCTGGTGGCTCTGGCCGACACGGTGCGGCCCGAGGTCAAGGACGCCCTGGCGGCCCTACGGCGGCTGGGCGTGCGCCGCCAGATTCTGCTGACGGGCGACCACGAGCGGGTGGCGGCGGCGGTGGCGGGGGAGTTGGGGCTGGAGTACCGCGCCGGGCTGCTGCCCGATGACAAGATTCGCTTTGTGCGCGACCTGCAAGCGGCCGGGGCGCGCGTCCTGATGATGGGCGATGGCGTCAACGATGCGCCCGCGCTGGCCCAGGCCGACGTGGGGATGGCGATGGGCCTGGTCGGGACGGATGTGGCGCTCGAAGCCGCCGGTATCGCCCTGCTGCGCGACGACTGGCGGCTGGTACCGGAGGCGGTGCGACTGAGCCGCCGCGCCACCCGCACCATCCGCCAGAACCTCGGCTTCACGGCGGTCTACAACCTGCTCGGCATCACGCTGGCCTTCCTGGGCATCCTGCCGCCGGTCTGGGCCGCCGCCGCCCAGAGCATCCCCGACATCGCCATCATGCTCAACTCGGCGCGGCTGGCGTCGTGGCGGGGCGGCCATCGCTAGGCCATTATTCGAACCCCGACTCGCTCAGCTCGCCCCCGCCGCCGGCCTGGTCGCTCGGATCGGCCGCGTCCTGGGCCAGGTCCTCGGTCAGCAGGCGGGTCATGTAGTGTCCGGACGCATCGTCCAGGATATTGCGCACATCCTCGGCGCGGAAATCCTCTGTCGAGACGGATACCAGGACCCGCCCCTCCTCAATGGCTGAGGCATAGTCGGCCGAGCGTTCGGCCGGCACGCCGGCCTCGGACAGCGCCGTGTCCATCTCCGTCCGCTCCCCGGACGGCGCGCCGCCCAGGAAGCCCGCCAGCTTCGGCAGGTTCCGCGCCACCTGGCTCAGCAGATCCCCCTCGTCGGCCGGGGGCGCGACCGCCTCGCCCTCGATCTGCCGTGTCGTGCCCGACGAACTCTGCCGCAACAGGCGAATCGTGTCCGCCCCGTACCCCCGCTCAGTCAACATGCGAACGGCCTTCTCAGCATCCTCAAACGTATTGAACAGGCTATAGACCTGCGCCATCCTCTCCTCCTCCCTGTCATCGCGCGGCCGCCGTGGCTGGCCGCCTGGTTGAGATAGGGGCACAGCAAATAGTATACCACGTTGGCCCTGCTTGTGCTCCTGCCGGGTTTGGTGCTATTATTCGCGTGAACCCGGTTTTCACCGCAGCAGATGGGAGATGGAGGGGGAGATGGCGCGGCG
>CAZFUK010000673.1:0-3148 GCA_964522005.1 uncultured Anaerolineales bacterium
CAATCTTGAGTCATCAGTCTTTAATCTTTCCTATCCCCGCCGCGTCAGGCGGTCTAGTCCCTGGTCCTCCCAGGCGATGGGGTCCTCCAGCGGCTCCAGGTGCGTAAAGACGGTCGTGCCGGGCAAGGCGTCCTGGACGGCCAGTTCCACCTCCTCGCATAGGCTGTGACCGCGCCGCACGCTCCACTCCCCCGGCACCAGCACATGCATGGACACGAAGCGCCGCGCCCCCGCCATGCGGGTGCGGAGCGCGTGGAAGGTAATCCCCGTCTGCCGATAGCGGGCCAGAACGGTGCTGATGACCTCCTGATCCCCCGTCGGCAGCGCCGTATCGAGCAGGCCATAGCCCGTCCGCCGCAACAGACGGACGCCCGTCCAGACGATGTTGAGGGCCACGACAACGGCGATGATGGGGTCCAGCAGCAGCCAGCCTGTCCAGCCGACGACTAAGATGCCCACGACCACTCCTGCTGTCGTCCACACGTCGGTGAGCAGGTGATGGGCGTCGGCTTCGAGGGTGGGCGAGCGCAGCCGCTCGCCAGCGCGCATGAGAATCAGCGCCACGCCCCCGTTGACCGCCGCGGCCACCACCGAGATCACCAGGCCCAGGCCCACCTGTTCCAGTGGTTGCGGCGCGCGCAACCGTTCCCAGGCCGTCACAGCGATGCTGCCAGCCGCCAGCAGAATGAGTGCCCCCTCCGCCCCGCTGGCAAAGTACTCGACCTTGCTGTGGCCGTAGGCATGCTCCTCGTCGGCCGGCCGGTCGGCCACGGTGAGCGCCCAGAGCGCGATGAACGCGGCGATGAGGTTGACGACCGACTCGAGCGCGTCGGACAGCAACCCGACCGACCCCGTCACAAAATAGGCGACCAGCTTGAGGCCGATGGTCACCAGGGCCGCGAAAATGGAGAGAACGGCATAGCGTCGCGTATTCATACGGGTTGCCTATGGACTGCTACAGGGTGAGCGAGCGCGGGTTTTCGAAGCAAGCGCTGTGCTAACAGTGGGACGACCGGGCGATAGCTTATCATACGTCGCCCCGCTACAAGTAAGCCTGTGGAGACCTGACAGGTTTTAGCGAAGTCCCCGAAGGGGGAAACCTGTCAGGTCTTGGTCGAGGCGTGGCACGAAAAGCCCCCTCTTCAGGACGAAGAGGGGGTGGTTCGTTGTGGACGTATGGCGTCGAGACGTGACATGTCGCGTCTCGACAACGTCGCGTCGGCTGGGGGCTAACGTGGGAGGGTCTGCAGCCGCTGGCCCGCCTCGGACATGGGGCCGTCGTTGGCGACCGCGCGCTGGTAGGCGGTGCGGGCCTCGTCGTAGCGGCCCAGACCGCGCAACGCCTCCGCCTTCTGGAGCCAGAGCGAGCCAGAGCCGTACATCCCGTCACGGGTCTTAGCCATGGCGGCGTTGACCTCGGCCAGCGCCTCGTCGTAGCGTTCCAGCTTGTTGAGGAGCTTGGCGCGCAGCGAGGCATTGTTCGAGGGCGCGCCGTTGCTCGAAGGGGCGCCGAAGCCCGTCGGCGCGCTCGTCCCGCGTAGCTCGGTGTAGTAGTCCAGGTGGTCCAGCGCGTCCTGGTAGTGCTCCGCGCCCGTCATGGCTTCGACCAGCCGGCTCCAGGTGCGCCAGTCTTTGGGGTCGGCCGCCAGCTTCGCTTCCAGACTGGGGATAGTACGGGCGTACATGCCCTTGTCCGTCCAATCCGGACCCAGGATAGCCGCGACGAGCGGGGCCTGGTCGGGGCGGAAGATGGGAACGTAGTACGACCAGTTGTAGTCCCAGCGCGCGTCGAAGCTGCGGTACGCGATGGCGACGTTGGGGCCGAGCAGCGAGTCGTTGGCATAGAACACGCCCGCGCGGTCGTCGTAGCCCTGGACGACGCGGAAGTGGCCGATCCGCCACGTCTCGCTGATGTACTGGAGGACGATGACCGGGATGTCGTTGGCGACGAGCGCCTTGATCAGGTCATCGTTGCCGTTGAGCCGCACTTTGGCCTGGAGGCCGAACTTGGCGACGTAGGGCGGGATGACGTGCTGCGACATGCCCCGGCTCGCGGCATAGGGGCGCAGAACCTGGCGCGCCTCCTCCTGAGACACATCAAGGTCGTAGAAGCTCATGGCCGAGACGACGGACGCCGGGCCACAGTTGTTGAGCGTCTGGACCGAGTGCTTGAGCTGGCCCATGAAGTAGGCGGCCGGCGGCCGGCGCGGCGTCACGTCATTGGCCGTCGGGACGGCGACTTCCGTGTCGGGCGCGGGGGCAGCCGCCACCGACATGGCCGAAGCGGCGAAAACTAGCAGGGCGAGAAAAGCGATGCGCAGTCGAGACATGGACCACTCCTAAGACAAGGTGGCGAGGGACGGGTGACAAGGGATAGACGCTTCCCTCGTCACCCCTACCCTCAGCACAAGGGCCAGGGCGCTAGCTCCGCAGGTACTTGTTAAACCAGGTCACGGACTGTTCCCAGGCATCCTTGGCGGCGTCGGCCTTGAAGTTGGGGCCGGTGTCGTTGTTGAAGGCATGGCCCGCGCCTTCGTAGACCTTCACCTGGTACGTCTTGTTCGCCTCTTTGAGCTTGGCCTCGTAATTGGGCCGCGTGGAGTTGATGCGGTCGTCGTTGCCGGCGTAGATCATGAGCAGGGCGGCGTTGGTGTTCTTGACATCGTCCAGGTTGGTCGGCGCGGCGCCATAGTAGGGCACGGCGGCGGCGACTTCGGGAATGCTGACGGCGGCGATGTTGGTGCGCTGGCCGCCCCAGCAGAAGCCGGTGACGCCAATCTTACCGCCCGCGACGGCGGGATGGGCCTTGAGGAAAGCCACGGCCGCTTTCAGGTCAGCCACGTTCTCGTCGTCCTTGGTCTGGCCGATGGCCGCCGTTTTCTCCTGCTGCGTGGCGAACTTCTCCGAGCCACCCTGGCGGCTGAGCAGGTCAATCGCCAGCGCCACAAAGCCGGCGCGGGCGTAGCGGCGCGCCACGTCCTGCTCGTGGGGCGTCAGGCCCCGGTTCTCGTGGATGACAATAATCGCCGGGTTGGGGCCGCCGCTCGCGGGGCGGGCCAGGTAGCCCTTGATGTCGGCGCTGCCGCTCTTGAAGGTGACCATCTCGGCGGCGATACCGGCGGCATCGGCCGGGACGGTGCCGTAGGGC
>CAZFUK010000674.1:0-3143 GCA_964522005.1 uncultured Anaerolineales bacterium
CCCCACCGTAATCAGAGCGTGGACCCCCTCACTCTTCTGGCGGGGCTTGAGGGCGACCCGAATCCAGACAGTATCCTGGTCCCAGTTCGTCAACAGCTTGTCGAGTTTGGCGACCTTGCGCTCAATCTGCGCTCGGTCCCCGTCGCTGACCTGGACATCGCCCGTCGTCATGAGTTGGTCAATCATCGGACCTCCTATAAAAGGTTTCAAGCCTCGTGTTTCACGTCGGGGCGCGGCCTGGCTCACAACGTGATACACGAAGCTTGAAACGGGGGGAGGAAATTAGGGCCGGCTGGAAGAAGCAGCGGGCGGGCCTGGGGGACGATTGCTGAGACGATAGACGATCCGACCACGGGTGAGATCATACGGGGTCAATTCGACGCGGACGCGGTCGCCGAGCAGGACGCGGATGTTGTTCTTGCGCAGACGCCCGGCCAGGTAGGCCAGCGTCTCCATGCCGCCGTCCAACTGGACGCGGAACGAGGCATTGGGCAACGCTTCGATGACAGTCCCTTCGGTTTCCAGTTTTTCAGCCTGAACTGGCTTTCGTGCCATAGAGATTCCTTTCTCTGGAGGGTGGTGTTATAATTGACACGGTTGGACTAGAACCAGGTTATTATGACACCATATCCCACTTTTGAGCAAATTCAGCAGGCGCTCGCCCTGACGCGACCCGGCATGACGGCCTGGGCACGCATGATGCCCCAGCCCCGCCGCGTGACCCCGCCGCCCGAGGTGACTCCCCGCCAGGCGGGCGTCCTGCTCCTGTTGTATCCATTGGACGAAAGGATACATCTCGTCCTTACCCGTCGCACCGAGGGCATGGCGACCCACAGCGGCCAGATTTCGCTACCTGGCGGCGGCGTCAAGCCCGGCGAGACGCCGGCCGAGGCCGCCATCCGCGAGGCCCACGAAGAGGTCGGCCTGAGCGTCCCGGTGGCGCTCCTCGGTGAACTCACCCCGCTCTACATTCCGCCCAGCAACTACCTCATCCACCCCTTTGTCGCCGCGAGCGAGACGCGGCCCCGCTTCGTGCCCGACCCGCGCGAGGTGGCGGAGGTCCTGGAAACCCCGCTGGACATGCTGCTGGACGCGGCGACGCGGGCAGAGGAGACCTGGGAACTACGCGGCAGCCCCGTCGTCGTGCCGTTCTACCGCGTCGGCCCGCACAAGGTGTGGGGCGCGACGGCGATGGTGCTGGCGGAGTTCACCGCTGTGCTGGAGAGCATCGCCTGAGGAGGCGACCATGCATAAGCTCGCTCGACTGTCGCTCGTCGCCGGCGTGGCCGCGCTGCTACTCGGCCTGGTCGTCCTGACCACCCTCTACGCCGAGCCGCCCACCCCCAAGTCGCCCCTGCCGCCCGTGCCCAACGCCCCGCGCGTCCCGCCCGTGTTCCACACAGGCGCGGGACTGAGCGCGGCCCTCGACACGGTGGACTTCACCGCCGAACGCGACGCCTGGATCGCGTCCGGCCCCGACTATCGCGGGCAGAACCGGGGGGGCGACCAGACGCTGTTTGTGGGCTTCGAGGGCGGCGGCGCGGAGGCCGAGCGGAGCCTGCTGTACTTCACCCTGACCGGTCGGCCCGACGGCGCCGTCGTGGACACCGCCAGCCTGGGCCTGGCCCTGTATGGCGCGCTCGGCGGCGGCGACATGGAGATGGTCGTCCGCCGGGTGCTGAGCGGCTGGAGCGAGACGGGCGTGACCTGGAATAATCCCCCGGCCTACGATAACAGCCAGAACTGGGCCAGCGCCAGCGTTGGGACGGCGTCACGGCGCTACGAGTGGAACCTGACGGCCCTGGCGCGGCGCTGGGCCAGCGGCGACCTGGTCAACTACGGCGTCATTCTCGTCGGCGACGAGACACCCCGAGGCGGCGTCTTTGACCGCGCCTTCTGGTCCCGCGAGGCGGGCGACGCGGGCAACCGGCCCCGCCTGCGGCTCACGTATGACATCGCCCGCTTGAACAACGTGCCGCCTTACGTCGGCGCGAGGGGGGCGACCATTGGCTGGGGCGCGGGAACGGCGGGTGGCGTCGCCAGTTGGGACGTGCAGACCCGGCAGCGACCGCCGAGCGGGGGCTACGGCGACTGGACCGACTGGCGCGACAACACGGAGGCGACGACGGCCCAGTTCGAGGGCGCCCACAACACCGTCTACCAGTTCCGCGTGCGGGCCAACTACCTGACCGGCGGCTCGTCCACCTGGGGGCCGGCCAGTGGCGAGACCCTGGTGGACAACGTCCCGCCCGCCGTGTCGGTCGGCGCCCTGCCGACGTATTCCGCCGCCGACTTCACGGTGGCCTGGGCGGGCGTGGACGACGGCAGTGGCGTCCAGAACTACACCCTGACGGTGTACGACGACGGCGCTCTTTACAACGTCTACACCACCACCGCCATCAGTCAGGCCTTCTATGGGGGCCTGAACGGCCACAGCTACGCCTTTAGTGTCCAGGCCCGCGACTGGGCGGGCAACCTCTCCACCCCCTCGCCCCGGGTCAGCACCCGCGTAGACACCGAGCCGCCGAGCGTGAGCATCCAGGCGGGCGGTCGCTACCAACTCTCCACCGTCCTGGTGGTGGACTGGTCGGGCCAGGACGCGGGCATTGGGGTGGCGAGCTACGATGTCCAGGTGCGCGAGGAGGATGGCCCCTGGACCGACTGGCGCATGAACACCACCGACACCGAGGGCGTGTACTTCGGCGTGGCGGGCCGCACCTACCGCTTCCGCGTGCGGGCGCGGGATGCGCTGGGCAACGTGAGCCGCTACACGGCGGACGACGCGGCGGTCGTCACCTCGGTGCGGGCGACCATCGCGGGGCGGGTCCTGGGCAACCGGGGTCAGCCGGTCGTGGGCGCGCTGGTGACGAGCCAGCCGGCGGCCCTCAACGCGGACCTGCGTACCGACGGCGCGGGCGGCTACACCCTGTACCTGAACGACACGGCGACGCGGCGCCTGAGCGCGTCCCATCCGGCCTACCTATCACCGGCACCGATGACGATTCTGGGCGGAACCGGGCAGCAGGAGGGCGTGACGCTCTACCTGCGGCCGGGCAATGATACGGTGGTGAATGGAGGGTTCGAGGACGGGCTAAATGGCTGGACGGCGAGCGGCGACGTGCAGCTGGGGGTGGGCCACTCGG
>CAZFUK010000675.1:0-3127 GCA_964522005.1 uncultured Anaerolineales bacterium
GAAGAGGCACTCGTCATGACCCACCCGCTTAGCCCGCAGGACGCCCAGGCGCAGCTGGACCAACTCCGCGCCGAAATCCAGGCCTGTACCCGCTGCATGCTCCACCAGACCCGCACCAAGGCGGTGCCGGGCGAGGGACCCTTCGACGCCCAGATCATGCTCGTCGGTGAGGCGCCCGGCTATAATGAAGACAAGCAGGGGCGGCCGTTCGTCGGCGCGTCCGGCAAGTGGCTCAACGAACTGCTCGCCCTGGGCGGCCTCAAGCGCGAGGAGGTGTTCATCACCAACATCGTCAAGTCGCGCCCGCCCAACAACCGCGACCCGCTGCCCGAAGAGATTGCCGCCTGCGAAGCCTGGCTGGAGCGGCAACTCGCCATCATCCAGCCCAAGCTGGTCATCACGCTGGGCCGCCACAGCATGGCCTGGTTCTGCGGCCCCGGCCTCAAGATCACCCAGGTCCACGGCAAGGCGCGCCGCGCCAAGGGCTACGTCGTGCTGACCATGTTCCACCCGGCGGCCGGGCTGCACAACCAGAGCCTGAAGTCCACTATTGAGGAGGACTTCAGCCGCATCCCGCGCCTGCTGGACGTGCTGGCCCAGCAGGAAGCCGCCGCCAGGCAAGGCGAGCCGCCCGGCGAGCAACTCAGCCTTCTCTGAGCACAACCGCCTCTCGGCAGTGTGCATCACGCATCACGCATCACGCATCACGCATCACGAAATACGCACCCCGTAGCGCGTATCGAAGTTGCCCGCACTTCCGTTTATCGCTATGATTTAGGAATGGCGCGATGAGGCGCCTCGACGCTCCCAAGGGGGAATGTGTATGGCGACAGCAGTATTGCAGTCGGCGCCCGCGACCAGCGCCGGCGGACGGAAAGAGATCATCAACGATTTTTCGATTGTGGCGGCGACAGTTAACGGTTCCGGGTCGCAGACCGCTAACATGACACTCATTCGTGCCCTGTTCCACATGGGCATCCCCGTCAACGGCAAGAACCTCTTCCCCTCCAACATCGAAGGTCTGCCTACCTGGTTCACCATCCGTGTCAGCAAGGATGGTTATATCGCGCGGCGCGACGGCGTGGAAATCCTGGTGGCGTTCAACGACCAGACGGTGGTCGAGGACATCCGGCTCCTGCCGCCGGGTGGGGTGTGCTTCTACTCCGACGAGTTGAAGCTGTTCAACCGCTCCCGCGACGACATCATCTACTACCAACTGCCCGTCAAAGAGGTGTCGCGCGAGGCACTGGACGCGGCCATCGCGGCCGGGGCGATCCGCAAGGACGACCGCCACAAGTTCAAGGGCCGCCTGTCCAGCATGGTCTACGTCGGCGTGCTGGCCGAACTGCTGGGCATTGACATGACCGCCATTCGCCAGGCGTTGGAGAACCAGTTCAAGGGCCGGCGCAAGCCGGTCGAGATGAACTGGAACATCGTCAAGCGCACGGCGGACTGGGCACGCGAGAACTTGCCCAAGCAGGACCCGTATCGGGTCCAGCCCATGAACGAGACGGCGGGCAAGATTCTCATCGAGGGCAACACCTCGGCCGCGCTGGGCGCCATCTACGGCGGCATGACCGTCGCGGCGTGGTATCCCATCACGCCGGCCACCAGCCTGGCCGACGAGTTGGAAGAGTACGCCGAGAAGCTGCGCAAGACGCCCGACGGCAAGGCGACCTACGCCATCATCCAGGCGGAGGACGAAATCGCCGCCATCGGCATGGTCGTCGGCGCGAGTTGGGCCGGCGCGCGGGCCATGACATCCACGTCGGGGCCGGGCATCTCGCTCATGACCGAGTTCGTGGGCTTCGCCTACTACACCGAGATTCCCGCCGTCATCTGGGACGTGCAGCGCATGGGGCCGAGCACCGGCCTGCCGACGCGCGTCTCCCAGGGCGACCTCACGCAGGCCTACCTGCTCGGTCACGGCGACACCAAGCACATCGTGCTGCTGCCGGGGTCGGTCAAGGAGTGCTTCGAGTTCGGCCACACCGCCTTCGACCTGGCCGAGCGGTTCCAGACGCCCGTCTTCGTCCTGAGCGACCTGGACCTGGGCATGAACTACTGGATGAGCGAGCCGTTCGAGTACCCCACCCACCCCATTGACCGGGGCAAAGTGCTCGACGCCGACGCCGTCAAGCGCCTGGGCCGCGAGTGGGGCCGCTACAAGGACGTCGACGGCGACGGCATTCCGTGGCGCACGCTGCCGGGCACCGACGCGCCGGGCGCGGCCTACTTCACGCGCGGCTCCGGCCACAACGAGTACGCCCTCTACAGCGAGCGCGGCGAGGACTGGCTGCGCAACATGGCGCGGCTGGCCAAGAAGCACGAGACTGCCCGCCAGCACGTGCCGGCGCCCGTGGTTGACCAGCGCTCGGGCGCCCGCGTTGGCATCATGGCCTTTGGCTCGGCGGACCCGGCGATTGTCGAGGGCCGCGACCGGCTGGCGAAGGAAGGGATTGAGACAAGCTATCTGCGGCTGCGCGCCCTGCCCTTCACCGAGTCGGTGCGCGACTTCATCGCGGCGCATGAGGAAGTGTACGTGGTTGAGATGAACCGCGACGCCCAGTTGGTAAGCCTGCTCCGCATGGAGTACCCCGAACTGGCGACGCGGCTGGTGTCCATCGCCTATGCCGATGGCCTGCCGCTCACGGCGCGGTTTGTAACGGGTCAAATTCTGGCGCACGAGCGCGAGCTAGCGGCGGCGGGGAGGTAAATGATGGAAGCGACACGTCCAGCCAACGGTAAAGTGAACCTGTTGGGTCTCCAGAAGATCGAGTATGACGGCTCCAAGACGACGCTGTGCGCGGGCTGCGGCCACAACTCCATCTCGCAGCGTATCATTGACGCGGCCTACGAGTTGTCCCTGCCCCAGCACAAGGTGATCAAGCTTAGCGGCATCGGCTGCTCCAGCAAGTCGCCCGCCTACTTCATGGGCCGCGCCCACGGCATCAACGCCCTCCACGGCCGCATGCCGACGGTCGCTACGGGCGCGATGGTCGCCAACCACGACCTGCTCGCCATTGGCGTCAGCGGCGACGGCGACACCGGCAGCATCGGCTTCAGCCCGTACAAGCACATGCTGCGCCGCAACGTGCGCATGGTCTACATCATCGAGAACAACGGC
>CAZFUK010000676.1:0-3125 GCA_964522005.1 uncultured Anaerolineales bacterium
CTCGCCAGTGTCATCCAGTTCGTCTACGACAACCGCCCGGACCTCAAGCCGACGGCAGGCGCCCAGACCCTCACCCCGGCCCTCTCCTCCTCCATAAAGGAGGACAGGCAGGGGGAGAGGGAGGGAGTGGCGGCTGCACCGGGCCTGGGCGTGGTGGAGAGCAAGGTACTGGAAGTGGTGGCCGATAAGACCGGCTACCCGCAGGAGATGCTCGACCTCGACTCGGACCTGGAGGCCGACCTCGGTATTGACACGGTCAAGCAGGCCGAGACCTTCGCGGCTATCCGCAGCGCCTTCGACATCCCGCGCCGCGATGACCTCAAGCTGCGCGACTACCCGACGCTCGCCAGTGTCATCCAGTTCGTCTACGACAACCGCCCGGACCTCAAGCCGACGGAAGACGGAAGACGGAAGACGGAGGACCGAGGAGCCGTCAGTGAGACAAAAGCAGACGTGGCCGTGGCCCCAGTGGCGGAAGCCGCTCCTGCTGCGAAGCCCAAGGTGACTTCCATTGGCACGTTGGAAGACGCCGACCGTATGCCGCGCCGCGTGCCCACGCCGTCGTTGCGGCCGTCCCTCGACCTGTGCCTCCCGACCGGCGTGACCCTCGACGAGAGCAGCCGCGTCGTCGTGATGATGGACCAGGGCGGGGTCGGCAAGGCCCTCGTCAACCGGCTCCAGAAGCGCGGCGTGACGACCCTCGTCATTGACGAGCCGCCCGCGACCGACGCCCTCGACGCCCAGTTGAAGGCGTGGCTGGCGGAAGGACCGGTCCAGGGCATCTACTGGCTGACCGCGCTGGACGTGGAACCTGCCATTGAAGACATGGACCTGGCGACCTGGCGCGAGCTGAACCGCGTGCGCGTCAAGGGCCTGTACACCGCCATGCGCGCCCTCTACGAGTCGGTGGCCGGCCCGAACACCTTCCTGGTGTCGGCCACGCGCCTGGGCGGCCTGCACGGCTACGGCGAGGAAGGCGCAACGGCGCCCCTCGGCGGCGCGGTGGTCGGCTTCACCAAGGCGTACAACATCGAGCAGGGCATGCGCGACCAGGGCAAGGGCGTGCTGGTCAAGGCGGTGGACTTCGAGACTTCCCGCAAGACCGCCGATCCGGCCGACCAACTCATCGCCGAGACGCTCTTTGACCCCGGCGCGCTCGAAGTCGGCTACTACAACGGCCAACGCTACACCGTCACGCTGGTTGAGAAACCGGCCCGCGACGGCCAGCCCGGCATGACCCTGAACCAGGACACGGTGTTTGTCGTCACCGGCGCGGCCGGCGGCATCACCAGCGCCATTGTCACTGACCTCGCGCTCGCCAGCCAGGGCGTTTTCTACCTGCTGGACCTCGTCCAGGCCCCGGCCCGCGACGATGAGAACGTGCGGCTGTTCCGCACCGACAAGGAAGCCCTCAAGCGCAAGCTCATTGACGAGGCGCGCGGCCGGGGCGAGCGTCCCACGCCGGCGACCATCGATAAGCAGATCATGGGCATCGAGCGGAGTGAGGCGGCCCTGCGCGCGGTCGAGTCAGTCGAAGCGGCGGGCGGCACGGCCTACTACCACAGCCTGGACCTGCGCGACGGGGCGGCGGTGGAGAAGGTCGTGGACGACATCCGCCAGCGCTACGGGCGCATTGACGTCCTGCTCCACGCGGGCGGCCTGCTCATTGACCGTGTCCTGCCCAACAAGGAGCCGAACCAGTTCGACCTGGTCTTCGACGTCAAGGCCGACGGCTTCTTCAGCCTGGTCCGCGCCGCCAAGGGCATGCCCATCGGCGCGACGGTCTCCTTCAGTTCGGTGGCCGGGCGGTTTGGCAACAACGGCCAGAGTGACTATAGTTCCGCCAACGATCTGCTGTGCAAGATTTCGAGCAGCATGCGGACGTGGCGGCCTGAGACACGCGGCATCGCCATTGACTGGACGGCCTGGGGTCAGATCGGCATGGCCTCGCGCGGCTCCGTGCCGCAGATCATGGAGGCCCTCGGCGTGGACATGCTCCCGCCCGAGTCGGGTGTGCCGACCATCCGCCGCGAACTCGTCTACGGCGGCACGGCCGGCGAGATTGTCGTCGCCGGTCGCCTGGGCGCGTGGCTCCAGGAGAAGGCCCCCAACGGCGGCGTGGACACCGAGAAGATGGCGCGTGCCCTCGCGGCCCGCGAGCCGAAGCCGCTGATGCTCGGCCAGGTGACGGCCTTCAAGGTCTACGGCGGTCTGACCGTCGAAACGACCCTCGACCCGAAGGTCCAGCCTTTCCTGTACGACCACCAGATTGACGGCGTGCCGGTCCTGCCGGGCGTCATGGGCACCGAGGCCTTCGCTGAACTGGCGACCCTCCTCGCCCCCGGCTACGGGGTGGCCGCGATTGAGAACGAGCACTTCCTCAGCCCGTTCAAGTTCCACCGCCACCAGCCGCGCACGCTCTACCTGAGCGCCACCGCCCGCCCGACGGCCCAGGGCGACCTGATCGCCCACACGACGCTGCGCTCGGTGACCCGGCCCAGGCCTGAGATGCCGGCGCAGGAGACGCTCCACTTCGAGGCTGACGTGCGGCTGACGCGGCAGACCCTGCCCGAGCCGACGGCCGAGTTGGCCCTGCCGAGTGAAGCGGACCGCGTCGTGGATCGGGAAGCGATCTACAAGGTCTACTTCCACGGCCCGGCCTACCAGGTGCTCGAGTCGGTCCAGCTCAAGGGTGACCAGGCGTTCGGCCTGATGGCCCACGACGTGCCCGCCAACAGCGACCCGGCCAACGCCCTCTCGGTCATGGCCCCGCGTCTGATTGAGTTCTGCTTCCAGACGGCGGGCCTATGGGAGATAGTGAACCGCGAGATGATGGCTCTCCCCATGGCAATTGGCGCGGTGACAACCTACCGCCAGCCCGAGCAGGCCAACGGCCAGCGCCTCTACGCCGTCGTCACGGCGGTCGAGGACGGCCAGGCGTTCGACGCCCAGGTGGTGGACGAGTCGGGCCAGGTGTACGTCGCCATGCGGGGCTACCGCACGGTCCAGTTGCCGGGCCAGGTGAAGCTCTAGCAGTACGGTATCCCCTCTCCCCCTGGGAGAGGGTTAGGGTGAGGGTCTTAGGGCTCGCGCACAGCCCAAGACCCTCACCCCGGCCCTCTCCC
>CAZFUK010000677.1:0-487 GCA_964522005.1 uncultured Anaerolineales bacterium
CCGAGGTCCGCGAGGCCATCTCCGGCAACCTCTGCCGCTGCACCGGCTACCAGCACATCGTGGACGCTGTCCTGCTCGCGGCTCACAGGAATGACGGTGTTTCGGGCTAATTTGAATCACAAAGGCCACAAAGACACGAAGGCACGAAGATAAAAGGAAGGTTCTCCTTCGTGTATTCGTGCCTTTGTGTGCTTTGTGACTCGAAAAATCGAGATGACCTCTCGATGGAGGCAAGCTTATGGCGACGCGACTGTTTGGGGCGCGAGTCAAGCGCAACGAAGACCCCATTCTGCTCACGGGCCGCGCTCAGTTTGTGGACGACGTGCACTTAGCGGGGATGCTCCACGTCGCCTTCAAGCGGAGCGACTACGCCCACGCCCGCCTGCTGTCGGTGGACACCTCGGAGGCGCGCGCCCCGCCCCGCGGCGGGGCCGGGGGCAACGCCGCCCCCCGGGGCGAGGGCATGCACCCGGCGCCCCGGGGCGGG
>CAZFUK010000677.1:497-3106 GCA_964522005.1 uncultured Anaerolineales bacterium
CCCTGCCCGGCGTCGTCGCCGTCTACACCGCCGCCGACCTGGGCGACTACTGGCAGCCGTCGCCGCTGCTCGTGCCGCCGCCGCCGGTCGAGGGCGCGGTGTTCAACCAGCGGACGGCGGGGCAGTTGGCGCGGGATAAAGTGCGTTACGTGGGCGAGCCGGTGGTCATGGTCGTCGCCGACAGCCGCTACCTGGCCGAAGACGCCGTCGAGAAGGTCGCCATTGACTACGAGCCGCTGCCGGCCGTCGTAGACCTGGAGGCGGGCGTGGCGGACACCGTTAGCCTGGTCCACGACGACCTGGGGCACAACATCGCCGCCCACGTCGTCCAACGTAAGGGCGACTACGAGGCGGCGCGGGCGCGGGCGGACGTGGTCATCACGCGCCGTATGCGGTACGACCGAGGGACGGCGGCCCCGATGGAGACACGCGGCGTCGTCGCTCAGTGGGATGCCCTGGCGCGCAGCCTGACGGTGTGGGACTCGACCCAGGCGCCCATCCCCATCCGCAACGGGCTGGCCGCCATGCTAGGGCTGGCCGAGCGCCAGGTGCGCGTTATCGCCCCGTTCATCGGCGGCGGTTTCGGCCCCAAGATCATGATGTTCTACCCCGAAGAGACGCTGGTTCCGTGGGCCGCCATGCGGCTGGGGCGGCCGGTCAAGTGGATTGAGGACCGCCAGGAGAACTTCGTCGCCATGACCCACGAGCGCGGCCAGGTCCACGACTGCGAGATGGCCCTAACCCGCGACGGCCAGATTCTCGGCGTGCGGGATGTCTTCCTCCATGATACGGGCGCGTATGACCCCTACGGCCTGACCGTGCCCCTCAACACCCAGTGTACCCTGCTGGGGCCGTATGTCGTGCCGGCCTACTATACCGAGTTCAAGGCCGTCTTCACCAACAAGACGGTCGTCACGCCCTATCGAGGCGCGGGCCGGCAGCACGGCGTCTTTGTCATGGAGCGGCTGCTGGACCTGGCGGCGCGCGAGTTGGGGCTGGACCCGCTCGAACTACGCCGCCGCAACTTCATCCCGCCCGACCAGTTCCCCTACAACAACAAGGTCATTTTCCAGGACTTTACGGAGTTGACCTACGATAGCGGGAATTACGAGCCGGTGCTGGACAAGGCCCGCGCCATGATTGGCTGGGAGGCGTGGCAGGCCGGCGAGGGGGTGCGGCTGCGCGCCGAGGGCAAGACGGTGGGCATGGGGCTGGTGATGTACGTCGAGGGCACGGGCATCGGCCCTTACGAGGGGGCGCGCGTCCAGGTCGAGCCGACCGGCAAGGTCAACGTGGCGACGGGCATCGGCACGCAGGGCCAGGGCCACTTTACAAGCTTCGCCCAGATCGTGGGCGAGCAGCTTGGCGTCCCGCTGACCAACATCTACGTCTCCACAGGCGACACGGCCCAGTTTAGCTGGGGCGCGGGTACCTTCGCCAGCCGGGGCGCGGTCGTGGCCGGCACGGCGATTCACCACGCGGCGGTTCGAGTGCGCGACAAGGCACGGCGGATGGCGGGCGAGGCGCTGGAAGTGGCGGAGGAGGACGTGGAACTGGTGGACGGCTACGCCCAGGTGAGGGGCGCGCCGACGCGGCGGGTGGCGCTGGCCGAGCTGGCCCAGCGCGCCAACCCCCTGCGCGGCGCGGTGCGGGCCGACGCCGAGCCGGGCCTGGAAGCGACGGCCTACTACGGGCCGGAGATGGGCGCGACGGCCTTTGGCGCGCACGCCCTGATGCTCGAAGTGGACCCGGAGACGTTCAACCTGCGCGTCCACAAGTATGTCGTGGTCCATGACTGCGGCCGGGTCATCAACCCGCTGATTCTCGATGGGCAGGTGCAGGGCGGCGTGGCCCAGGGCATCGGCAACGCCTTCTACGAGCAGCTGGTCTACGACGAGACGGGCCAGTTGCAGAACGCCTCGTTTATGGACTACCTCCTGCCCACCGCGATGGACGTGCCGCGTATCGAGGTCGGCCACGAGGAGACGCCCTCACCGCTTAACCCCAACGGCGTCAAGGGCGCGGGGGAGGCGGGCGCCATCCCCGTCGGCCCGCTCTTCTGCCAGGCCCTCGAAGACGCCTTCCAGGGGAGCGGGCTGGAAATCCTGGAGATTCCCCTTAGCCCCTATCGGCTGTGGGAGTTGGTGACGTCGGCGGGGTAGGGCGGGGGCTGGCCCAGGGGCCAGGTGACGCCGGGGTTCTTGGGCAGGCCCGCCGTCGAGACGGTCTCGACCTGGAAGACACCGCGTAGGGCGGGCAGGGCGCGCTCGGCCAGGGGATGCGTCAGACCGAGGAGCAGGGTGCAGGTGGGGGTGCGCACGCGCAGCGTGGTGTAGCGGTCGGAGTAGCCCCAGTCGTTGAGGAAGGGGATGTGCCCGTACTCCGTGCTGTGGAACAGGAAAGCGTCGGGGCGGCGGGACATGACATAAGAGTAGTAGTGCTTGCCCAGGGTGAAGGCGGCCGTGGGGATGCGGCCCTGGCGCGCCACGACGGGGTCGGTCAGGCCAAAGAAGTCCAGCATGTAGACGTCGGCCAGACGGTAGCCCACGTCGCCCAGGGCTTCGGGGGAGACGATGGCGTCCGGGCCGAGGAAGGGGCGCAGGGTCTCC
>CAZFUK010000678.1:0-3104 GCA_964522005.1 uncultured Anaerolineales bacterium
GGCGCGGTGGGCCAGGCGCAGGGGCCAGGCGACGGCCAGGTCGCGGTCCACGATGCGCAGCATGCCCATCAGATGCATCGTGCCCACGGGCATGTCCACCTGGACCACCGAGACGCCCATGTCGCGCAGGACGCCCGTGACCTGGGCCGCCCCATCAGCGTTGGTACGCAGTCCACGGCCCACCAGCACCGTTTCAGGGTCGAGCCACATGGCATCCGCGCCCTCGAACGTCCCGCGCCCACTCACCGTGCGGACAATCGGCACGCCCAGGTCGGCCAGACGCCGCGCCGCCACCCGCTCCTCGCCGGCGCGCACTTCCGAGGCCGGCCGGCCGACAATCGCGCCTTCCGGCGTCATCACGAACAGGTCGGCCATAAACATCTGGTTGGGCCGCGCCTCAGCGTCGTCGGCGTAGTGCACCGTCACGCCCGCCGCACGGTAGGCGTCGGCCATGGCGTCGTGTTGCGACTGGGCGCGGCCGATGTCCAACGGTTCGAGCATACTGACAGCGCCGGGGTCGGCCGACTGGGCCAACTCGTCGCCGGGGCGGTAGAGCAGGACGGCGCGGAGGCGCGACCATTCGCTGGCGATACCACACGCCGCCCACAGGTCGCCCAACTCTTCACGGGCGCTGCGCAGGCGCGGCTGCCAGCCCTCACCGCCATAGGCCGAACGCAGGTGGAGATTGGAGTCTTCAGCCATCACGTCCTCTTACGCCGCCTGAGGCTGCTGGTCAGTCATACCAGACGAAGTACGGACAATCGCCTTGAGAATCTGGAGTATGGTCTCAGACTCAAAGCGTTGAACATATTCCCGCGAGTATTCCACGTCGAGAGTTGGCCGGTCGCTCGCCAGGCCGCTGACCAGGCCACGAATAAAGGTCCAACTGTCACCAATGGTATAACAACCGTAGATTTCCTGGATGTCAGCTGGCTGCCGCTGTTGATTCATCCAAGCGGCGCTAAGCATAGCGCCCAGGAGTTGATACTGGGGATTTCGGGCTTCCAGCCCGCGTTTGGCTTCCACAACAATGAGATAGGGCACATCAATATTACCCGAAATCGCGTAGCCTAATACCCCATCCACGAAGCCCTCTAGCTCGAATTCGGGGAACTTCGCCCAGAGCGCCACCTGCGCCCACGCCTGTACTGACCCTGACTCGGCTAAAAGGAGGAGGGGATAGATAGCCCGCGCCCAAATGGTCGCCTCGTTCATCAGGTCCAGACGGTAGTTGAACAAATAGGAGGTAATCAACTGAAGGTGCTGCTCTTCCTGAACCGTGATAGGCCCCCGCATGGCTTCCCACCGAGACAGGACGATGCCCCGCTCGACAAGATGTACCAACGAGCGGACACTTTCCTGGGTCAAATCCGCTAGCGTTGACCTTACCATATGTCTGACCTCCGCGTTCACGCCCACTTCCATTTATCCGTAAAAAGAGAGGCGATTGGTGATTATACTCAGTTCTCACCAATCGCCTAGTCAGTGGTCAGTCGTCGGTAGACAGTAGTCGGTAGTCGGTAGTCAGAAATCAGTCATCAATCATCAGTCATCCGTCTTCCTTACGCCACGCCCTTCAACGTCGCCGTCACCAGGTCGCGGTTGAGGCGGGCAATGGCGCTCATGTCAATGTGGGCCGGGCAGACCGCCGTACACTCGCCGTGGTTGGTGCAACCGCCGAAGCCCTCCTTGTCCATCTGCGCCACCATGTTGGCCGTGCGCGTGTACCGCTCGGGCTGGCCCTGGGGCAGGAGGTTCAGGTGGGCCACCTTGGCCGCCGTGAACAGCATGGCCGAGCCATTGGGGCAGGCCGCCACACACGCGCCGCAGCCGATGCACACCGCGTAGTTCATGGCCGCGTCGGCATCCGGCTTCGGGACCAGGATAGAGTTGGCTTCGGATGCGCTGCCGGTCGAGGCGCTAATGTAGCCGCCCGCCGCGATGATGCGGTCCAGCGCGGTGCGGTCTACGACCAGGTCCTTGAGCACCGGGAAGGGCCGCGCGCGCCACGGCTCGACCGTAATCGTCTCGCCGTCCTTGAAGTGGCGCATGTAGAGCTGGCACGTCGTCGTGCCGTGTCCACCGTGGGGGATGCCGTTGATGACCACGCCGCACGTGCCGCAGATGCCCTCGCGGCAGTCGTGGTCGAAGGCAATCGGGTCGCCGCCCTTACGGATGATGTCCTGGTTGACAATGTCCAGCATCTCCATAAAGGACATTTCGGGGTTCGCCTCGGTCGTCGTATATGTCTCAAAGCGGCCCGCGTCCTGCGCATTCTTCTGCCGCCACACTCGTAGGGTTAGGTTCATAGTCTACTCCACACCGCTGTGCCTTACTTGTAACTGCGCACCGCGAGATGCACATACTCGAAGTCCAGGTTTTCCTTGTGCAGGACGGGCTTGTCCGTGCCGTTGTACTCCCAGGCCGCGACATATCTGAAGTTCTCGTCGTCGCGCCTGGCCTCACCGTCGGGGTACTGGCTCTCCTCGCGGAAGTGCGCCCCACACGATTCGGTGCGGTGGAGGGCGTCAATAAACATCAGCTCGCCCAGTTCCAGGAAGTCGGCCACGCGGCCCGCCTTCTCCAACTGCTGGTTTAGCTCCGCGCCCTCGCCCGGCACGCGGACGTTCTGCCAGAACTCCTCGCGCAGCTTGGGGATGCGGGCCAGACCCGCGCGCAACCCGGCGTCGTTGCGGCCCATGCCGCAGTACTCCCACATGATCTTGCCCAGGTCGCGGTAGATGTCGTCCACCGTCTTCTCGCCCTTGATGGACAGCATCCGCTTGACGCGGACGTTGGTCTCGTTGAGGGCCTCCTTAAAGGCCGGGTCCTCGGTCGTCACGGGCTTGAGCTGGCTGGCGGCGATGTAGTTGGGCACGGTAGCGGGCAGGACGAAGTAGCCGTCCGACAAGCCCTGCATCAGCGCGCTGGCGCCCAGGCGGTTGGCGCCGTGGTCGGAGAAGTTGGCTTCCCCACCGACGAACAGGCCGGGGATGTTGCTCATCAGGTTGTAGTCCACCCACAGCCCGCCCATGGTGTAGTGGACGGCGGGGAAGATGCGGATGGGCACCTCGTAGGGGTTCTCCCCGGTGATCTGCTCGTAC
>CAZFUK010000679.1:0-3081 GCA_964522005.1 uncultured Anaerolineales bacterium
CGCGCGTGCGCTCGGTGACGCTGACGAGCATGATGTTCATGATGCCGATGCCGCCGACGAGCAGCGAGATAGCGGCGATGGAGCCGAGGAACATGGTGAACACCGCCGTCGTGTTGCCCAGCGTTTGCAGGATGTCCTGCTGGCTGACCACCGAGAAGTCATCCTCGTAGGCCACGCGGTGGCGCTGGCGCAGAATCTCACTCACCTGCTGGATGGCGGCGTCGTTCTGGGAGGCGTCGGTGATCTTGACGTTGATGACGCTGACCTGGTTGGAGCCACGGAAGCGGCCGCCGCCAAACAGGCGGGTGTAGACTGTCGTGAGCGGAATGTAGATCTGGTCGTCCTGGCTGCCGAAGCCCGTCCCGCCCTTGGCCGTCAGCACTCCGATGACGCGGTAGCTGGAGTTGTTGATGCGGATGGTTTTGCCGATGGGGTCTTCGTCGCCCAACAGGTTCGTGGCCGCCGTCGCGCCGAGCACGGCCACCGTGGCGCGGCTCTGGACGTGCGAGGCGTTGATGAACTCGCCGTCGGCGAGACTCATGTTGCGCACGTCGAGGTACTCCGGCGTGACGCCTGTGATGCGCGAGTTCAGGTTGACGCTCTGGTAGACGACCTGGCCGCCCGCGCCAAACTCCGGCGCGACCAGGTCCACGGCGGGCGCGGCCCCCGGCTCGGCCAGGGCGCGCGCGTCCTCGTAGGTCAATGTCTGGGCCGACCCCTGGGCCTGAGCCACGCCGCCCTGCCGCTGGGCGCCGGGGCGGACATAGAGCAGGTTGGTGCCGTTGGCCTGAATCTGCGCCTCGATCTGGGCCTGCGCGCCCCGGCCAATGCCGAGCATGGTGATGACCGCCGCGACGCCGATGATGATGCCGAGCATGGTCAGCACGGCGCGCAGCTTGTTGGCCGTCAGGCTGTCCAGCGCGATCTGGAAGGACTCGATAAGGCTCATGCGTGTACCCCTTCCCCGACCGGAGTCTGGGTCGCCGGACGGATGGCCGTCGGGTCGTAGTCGTAGGCCAGGCCGTCGAAGATGCGGATGACGCGGCCGGCCTGGGCGGCGACACTAGGATCGTGGGTCACCAGGACGACCGTTAGCCCCTCTTCGGCGTTCAGCCGCTTGATAATGCCCATGACCTCTTTGCCGGACTTGGAGTCCAGGTTGCCCGTTGGCTCGTCCGCCAGGAGGATGGCGGGGTGGGTGACGAGGGCGCGGGCGATGGCGACGCGCTGCTGCTGGCCGCCGGAGAGTTCGCTGGGCCGGTGGTTGACGCGCTCGCCCAGGCCCACCGCTTCCAGCGCCGCCACAGCTCGCGCCCGGCGGTCCTCGCCGCCGTTGTAGATCAGGGGCAGCGAGACCTGTTTCCAGGCCGGCACGCGCGGCAGCAGGTTGAAGCTCTGGAAGACGAAGCCAATCTTGTGGTTGCGAATCTCGGCCAGTTCGTCGTCGTCCAGCGACCCCACGTCAATCCCGTCCAGGCGGTAGGTCCCGCCGGTCGGCTGGTCGAGGCAGCCGATGATGTTCATCAGGGTGGACTTGCCGGAGCCGCTGGGGCCGGTGATGGCGACAAACTCGCCGCGCTCCACGAAGCAGCTCACGCCGCGCAGCGCCTGGACCTCCACATCGCCCATGTGGTAGAACTTGGTAATACTGTCAATCTCGATCACATGATCGGGCATAGGAACTCCACTATTTGCGCCCAGACCTGACAGGTCTCCAAGACCTGTCAGGTCTGCCCTGTTCACCTTAGCGGCCGATGATCACGGGGCCACCCCCGCCACCGGGGCCGAAGCCGCCGCCGCCGCCGGGCCGACCGGCCGCGCTCGTCGTGCTGGTCAGGACGACCTGGTCGCCCTCTTTGATGCCACTGCCCGAAATCTCAGTGTTGGTGCCGTCGGTCATGCCGGTCTGCACCGTGACGGGAATTTGCTGCCCTTCAAAGAGGACGTTGACCGTGCGAACGCGGCCCTGGGTGCGCACGGCGCGGTTCGGCACGAGCAACACGTCGGACTTCTGCTCGATGACCACGTTCATGTTGGCCGTCATGCCGGGTGCGACGGCCGCGTCCGGGTTGATGAGGCGCACCGTCATGGGGAAGTTGACCACGCCCTGCTGGGTGACGCCGGCCGGGCTGATGGAGATAACCTCGCCGCGCAGGTTGACGCCCGATAGGGCTTCCAGCGTCAACTGGACTTCCTGCCCCACCTTGAGGCGGGCGCGGTCCAACTCGGAGACGTTGGTGACAACCTGTAGGTTGGTCAGGTCAGCGATCTGGACTGGGTTGGCGCTGGCGCCAACGTTCTGGCCCGGCACCACCGTCACCTGGGTGATCACGCCATCAAACGGGGCGAAGACGGTCGCCTGGCGCAGCTTGAGCTGGGCTTGCTTGAGGCTGACGTCAGCCTGGTCCACCCCGGTCTGGGCGACCTGGAGCGCCAGGGCATCCGGGCCGGCGTTGAGGGCGTCCAGCGCCGCCTGGGCCTGCGTCACGTTCGCCTGGGCCTGGGCCAGGTCGGCGTCGGTCGGACCCTGGCGCAGCTTGTCCAGCGCCGCCTGGGCCTGGTTCAGGTTCTGCTGGGCGACGGTCACGTCGTTGGGGTTGACCGTCGTGAGCTTCTGGAGGTTCGCCTGCGCCTGCTTCACGCTCTGCTCGGCCGACGCGAGGTCGGTGTCGGTCGGCCCGGCGAGCAAGGTGTTCAGGGCGTTCTGGGCAATCTGGACGCTGCCCTCCTGCTGGTTCACCTGGGCGCGCGCGCTGTTGCAGGCCGCGTCCTGGTCGGGGTTCTTGGCGCGGCCACAGGTCGAGTCGCGGTTGGACTGAGCGCCCCACAGCGCGTTCTTCGCCTGCTCCACCTTCTGCTGGGCGTCGGAGATGGCCTGCTGGGTCGGCCCGCCCTTCACCTTGTCGAGGTTCGCCTGGGCCGACGCCACGCTCGCCTGCGCCGCCGTGATGTCCGCCCCGGTCGCCGTCCCCTGCCGCACCTTGGTCAACTGCGCTTGCGCCGAGATCACGCGCGCCTGGGCATCGGCCAGATCCTGCTGAGTGGGGCCGGCCTTGAGCTTAGCCAGCGCGGCATTAGCGG
>CAZFUK010000680.1:0-3077 GCA_964522005.1 uncultured Anaerolineales bacterium
GACCCCGCTGGGTGACGCGACGGGCCAGCCGGGGCGCGCGCCGTAGACCAGGGAGACGCGTCCGCCAGTGGGGTCGGCGTCGACGAGGCCGGCGTCAGGCTGGCCCAGTTCGTTGAGCGTGGGTACGCGCAGTTCGAAGTCAACCCTCTGCCGCGCCTCGTCCAGCGTCACCGGCGTTCCCAGCGCCAGCCCCTCGCCCAGTGGACGGGCTGTCGCCGATGGCTGCGGGAAGGGCGTCGGCGGAATGATGGGCAAGGTGGGAACCTGGCGAATGTCAATCCCGCGCACCCCCAGCCGGTCGGCGATGACGCGTCGGGTGTCGGGCGAGGCCGCCAGCGCGAGACCGAGCAGCGCCAGCACCAGCGCCGCGACGAGAGCGAGGCGGCGCGGGGTGAAGGCCCAGAGGGGCCACTTCCTCTGAGGCTCGCGTTGGGTCTGAAGCCGCGCCCGTACCGCCGCTCCCAGGTCGGGCGTCGGAGGGTAGGCCAGCCGGGTCCCCAACTCGCCTAGCGCCTGCTCTAGCTCGGCGTCGGCTCGTCCTGGTTCACGCATCGCCCTCTCCCCTCCAGTCGTCCACCACGGACGCATCCCACCCGCGTTGCTTTAGCTCATCGCGTAGCCGGCCCATGGCCCGCGACAGGCGGGATTTCACCGTCCCGCGCGGGCAGTCCAGGGCATGGGCCATTTCCTCTTCCGACAGGTCCAGAAAGTAGCGCAGGCTAATCGCCAGGCGATCCTCCTCGCGTAGTGCGTCCAGCGCCGCGAGCAGCGCCTGGCGGCGTTCCACGGCGAAGGCCGTCGCCTCGGGCGACGGGGCCGCGTCGCCGGGCAGACGGCCTTCGCCGACGCGGAGCGCCAGGGCGGCTCGGCGGGTGTCCGCCTTGCGCTGGTTGCGGGCCTGGTTGGCGACAATGCGCAGCAGCCAGGGACGCCAGGGCGCGCCCAGGCGGAAGCGGTCCAGGGCATAGTACGCCTTGACGAACGCCTCCTGCGCCGCGTCCTCGGCCGCCGCCGCAGAGCCGGTGATGAGGTAGGCGGTGCGGAAGGCGAGGTCCTGGTAGCGGCGCATCAGTTCGTCATAGGCGCCCAGGTCCCCGCCTTGCGCCCGTTGGATCAAAACCGTATCGTCCAGTGGTCGGCCCCCCACAGGTCGAGTTTCCTTCGGCTCACTCGTTCTTACTCAGTATACACCCAGCCAGGCCAAGGGGTTCCCGAAATGGGCTAATTCATCGCCGAGAACGCGGAGGGCGCGAAGACTCAGTGGGTCTGGACGCTATACAAAAAGGAGAGGTCCTCCGATTGGATAGACCTCTCCTCGACAACGAACCCCATTGAAGGCAGCGCTTCCCGTTCGGGCCACCGTGGCCTATACGCCATGGCGCCTCACACTCCACGCTTCACGCTTTACACTTCACGACCCGTTCAGCCGGCGTTGCCAGGTGCTCAAGCTAACGCTCTCCAGGCTGTTGACCAGGGCGACCGTGTCGTCCAGGTTCAGGCTGCCCACGATGGCGTAGAGTTCGCCGTTCTCCTCCCAGCGGATGGTCGTCCCGCCGCCGCTGGTGTAGGCGCGGGCGTTGAGGCTCCGTACCGTCACCTGCGAGCCGGGCGACGCGGGTAGCCGCATCGCCTCGGCCGCCGAGCCGCCCAGGAGCGTGGCGCGCCACTCGCTGTTCGACCGCGCCCACGCCAGGGCGTAGCCCCCCTCATCCGCCCACGACTCGCCCTTGACCACACTCATCTGGCGCGGCACGCGGGTCGGCCAGTAGTACTTGAGGTTCGGATGCGGCGGCTGGCCGGTGATGGTGAAGACTTCGGACTGCGCCGAGATGGGCATCTGCCCTGGGCTTGTCACGGTGAGCACCGTCACCCGCCAGCGCTGCCCCGTGCCGCCCTGGATGCGCCAGTTGAACTCCCACACGCCGCTGGCGTTGGTGCGGCCATTGGCGATACCAATCGCCTCGGAGTTCTCCGGACCGGCCAGCGCGTTGACGTTGGTGTTGGCCGGGAAACCTGTCGCTCGCACGCGCACCGCCGTGCCAGAGGGACCCTGGTCCGGGTCCAGCGCGACGGCGGCGCCGGGCTGAGCACAGCCGCCGGTCGGCTGGTCGGGCGTCGGGAAGTACGTCCGCGCGTCCGCGCCGTGGCTCCAGATGGTGGAGAAGGTGCGCGTGTCCTCGACCAGGACGCGGAAGTAGACCTTGTTGAGCGGGTCACGCGCCTGCGACACGTCCACGTCGTTGAAGTCCCAGACGGGGTAGGTCACGCCGCCCTGGGTGGTAACCCGCTTCACCCCCGCGCCTACCAACTCCATCAGGCCGTTATTGAGCGCTTTAAAGAGCAGGACGCGGCGGTTGAAACCCGTGCCCACCGAGTTGTTAACATTGGGCATGGTCGCGTGGAACAGGGCGACCGTCACGTTCGCCAGCGTAGCGCGCGCCACGGGCTGCGGCTGGCCGGCGCGGTCGTGCGGCCAGACCACCTGGACCCGGGCGTTGACGCTGTCGGGCGTGCTGCCCAGGACACCCGCCGGCTGCTGGGGCTGCGGCAGATAGGTGCGGGCGTCCGCGCCGTGGCTCCAGACGTTGAAGTTGGTCGCCACGTCGTCCACCGTCACATAGAAGTACAGCTTGTTGACCCCGTTGGCGGCGGGCGAGACGTCCACGTCGTTGAAGTCCCAGACGGGGAACGTGACGCCACCCCGCGTGACCAGGCGCTTCTGGCCGACGGGCATGCCCGCGTTCGAGGCCGGGTTGTTGTTCAACGCGCGCCACAGGCGGACCACTCCGTTGAAGTCGCACGGGACGGTGCGGAGCGTGCCCGGCTCGAACAGGTAGACGGTGATATTGGCCAGGCGGGCCTGGCTGACCGAGGCGTTGTTGTGCGGCCAGACAATCTCAATCTTGGCGTCCACTTCACTCACCGCCGTGGTGGGCGCGGCGGACGTGGGACGGGCTCCGGCGAGTGACACGAGCGCCAGGGCGAATACCACACAGAGTAGAATGCGTTTCATACGGCGACCTCCAAAATACTCCCTCCAAGGCTCTGAAAAACCCCTCTTACCTGGAGAACGTTGG
>CAZFUK010000681.1:0-3072 GCA_964522005.1 uncultured Anaerolineales bacterium
GGCGCCGGCGCGGAACACGGCCGGCCGCGGCGGCATGCGCAGCGCGCCTGCGGGCGGGGTAGGCGTCGGCGAGGCGGGAACGGCGGTGCGCGTCGGCGTGCCGGTCGCGCTGGGGGCGGAAGTGGGTGAGGCGGAAACGGCGGTGCGCGTGGGCGTAACCGTGACGCTGGGGACGGGGGTAGGCGAGGCGGGAACGGTGGTGCGCGTTGGGCTGGCCGAGGCGGCGGCTGTCGCGGTCGGCGTCGCCTCAGCGTCCAGCGCGAGGCAGTTGTAGCAGACGAGGGCGAAGTCCTGGTCGGTGGGGTCGCCGTTGTAGGGGACGCCGTCGCCCGCGATGTTGGCCGCCGTGACCCGCAACTCGTAGACGCCGCCCGGCGCGGGGAGCAGGACGGTCTCGACGTTGTTGCGGGGGTCAGCCACGCCGCCGGCGACGGAGACGCCACCCGCGAAGGTGTTGCCGTGATAGACCGTTGCCCCCTGGCTCAGGGTCAGGTCGAGGTCGTTGACCCAGGCGGCGGTCCGCCCGCCGCTGCCCGGCCCCGCCGCGTCGGACCAGGCGAGGGTGACCCGCAGGGGGCGGGAGGGGTCGGCCGGCTGAAGTCGTCGGCTCCAGGTCTGGCCCAACGCTGTGAACAGGACCGCTTGGTCTACATAAAATGTAGGCTGCGCGGGCTGGACCACGTTGGTGAGGTTCAGACGGCCCCAGCCTTCACTGCTGTTGGGGATGGGCGCGTTGGCCGTGGCCGTGTCGCCATCCTCATTGAGCAGGTCAACCGTCTGGTTGAGCAGCAGGGCCTTGAGCAGGGCCGGGCTGGGGTTCTGGCCGGCGTGTGCCGCCCGCCACCATTGAATCAGCAGCCCGGCCGCGCCCGTCACATGGGGGGCGGCCATGGACGTGCCGCTACACACCGCGTAGGTGGGTCCGCTGGTGGGCGCGCCGGTGGGAGCCGTCGTGCAACTGACAATATCGGACTGCGAGGAACGGGTGGAGATGACCGGCGAGCCGGGCGCGGCCAGGTGGGGGTAGAGCCGCCCATCCTGAGTTGGGCCTCGGCTGCTGGACGCGCTGAGGGCTTCGACGTCACTGCCGCCCAGTTCGCCGCTCGAACCCCGGCCGCTGCGGGCATTGGCGACGGCCAGGATGTTCTTGGCCTCTTTGGTCGGACCAGAGACGCCCGAGTTGCCGGCTGAGAAGATCGGCAGCAGCGCCTCGGCGACGTTGGCCGTGTCACGGTCGGCGTCGCGCACCAGCAGGTCGTAGTCGCGGTCGGCGGCGGTGTAGCCTTCGCCGCCGGCGTGGAGGGTGTAGCTGTGGTTGGAGGCGAGCACACCCTGGCGGACGAGGTCGCGGGTGATGCTTGGCTCGGCGTCGCTGTAGTCACGGACGACGAGCTGCGCGCCCGGCGCGACGCCCAGCCCCATCCGAAAGCCCGAAGCGTCGGTGACGCCCAGCGCGGCGTTGCCCGCGATGATGCCGCCGACGTGCGTCCCGTGGCCGGCGTGGTCGGTGGGCTGGCCGATGGGGATGAGGCGTAGGCCCAGGTCAGGGTGGGCCGTGGCGGCGACGCCGGTATCGAAGCCGGTATCGGCCAGCCCCAGGCGCACACCGGACCCGTCCAGGCCACGCGCGGCCAGCCAAGCGCCATAGCCGGGGGACTGGGGCGCCGCGCCGGTCGCGGTGAGCTGGTCGGCCATTTCGTCGTCGAGGGTCTTGGGCTGGTGTGGCGTGACCCACACCACGTTGGGCAGGGCGCTGAGGGGCAGGAGGGCGGCGGCGGGCGCCTGGACGACGGCCAGGGCCAGCGCGTCGCCGGGGGCGGCGGGCTGCGGGGCCACGAGACGGCCGCCCAGGCCGATGACGGCTTTGACCGTTTGCTCCACCGAGCCGCCCGGCAGGCGGTCGTCCAGGATGCTGACGGCGACCGTCTCAACCTGGTCGGCAGCGTGGGCCGCCGTGGCCGGCGCGAGGAGGGAGGGGGCCAGGCGATAGGCCGGCTCGTAGACGCCCTGCCAGCGCACGAAGCCCAGGCCGCCGAGTTTGGCCGCCTGGAGCGGGGTCATGCGCACGATGTAGGCGTAGCTGGCCTGGTACTGGACGATCTCGACGCCGGCCGCCTGGAGGGCGTCGAGCCAGGCGTCCTCGGTCGGGCCTGCTAGTTGCAGGAGATACAGGCCGCGCTCGGCCGGCGCGTAGGTCTTGCGCTGGGCCGTCGGCAGGGCCGGTTCGCCCTGGAGCGGGTCGAACTCGAAGCGGTTCAGGTACAAGCGATGGTCAGGGGCAGCCGCCGCGGGGTCGGCGTAGCCCAGGGCGGGCGCCCAGGCCGAGGCCGCCAGCGCCACGAGACTCCCCATCAGGACGCTTACCAGGAAGAACAGGCGCACGGGTCGGCGGGGCCTGCTCTCGATTGTATCGGACACTCGAACCCCCTACACTATACCAGGACACCCGGTCGCGTGTGCAGCGCCAGGGTCACTATCAGGCATCGGTTTCAGCCATGGCAACCGTTGCGTCAGGAAGTTTACACGAGAGTGGGCCGATATCCAAACTCAGGTGGGGTAGAAGCCGCCGCCCGTCTTGCGTCCCAGCCGACCCGCCGCCACCAGGCGCGCCTGGATGGGGTGCGGGCGGAAGCGCGGCTCGCCAAAGGTGGCGTCGTAGACCGACTGGGTCACGGCCAGGTTGACGTCCAATCCAATCAAGTCCAGCAGTTCAAACGGTCCCAGGCGGAACCCCGCGCTCCGCATCAGGCGATCTATCGTGGCGACATCGGCCACGCCGTCGCCTAGCAGGCGCAAGGCTTCCAGGTAGAACGGGCGGGCGACGCGGTTGACAATGAAGCCCGGCGTATCCTGGGCGACGACGGGGTGTTTGCCCCATCGCTCGGCCAGGGCAACGGTGGCCTGGACGACTGCTTCATCCGTCCGCGCGCCGCGCACAACTTCCACCAGCGGCAGCAGCGGGGCCGGATTGAAGAAGTGCATGCCGACGACGCGGCCGGGGCGCGTCGTGGCGGCGGCGATGGCGGTGATGGACAGGGATGAGGTATTCGTCGCCAGGACGGCGCCTGGCTG
>CAZFUK010000682.1:0-3072 GCA_964522005.1 uncultured Anaerolineales bacterium
ACGGCCTGCCAGTAGCGGCTGTCGAATTGGGCGCATAGCTCGCGCACCGGGTCGCGCAGTTCGCGGTACTGCTCGGCGCGGGGGTTGATGTCGCCGGTCATGGCCGTGTCTCCGCTAATCCCCACATTTGAGGTGTCGCGAGTTCCACGCTGTTGCCTGCGGGATCCCGAAAGTAGATTGAAAAGCCGCCGTTGGGCCACTGGACTTCCGTCTCGACCGGCACATGGTGCCGCTCTAGATGCGCGCGCCAGGCCTCAATGTCGGCGGGGTTGAGCCTGAAGGCGACATGGCCGGGGCCGTCCGCGCCGTGCGTCGGCACCAGCCCCGTCGCCTGGCGCGTCTTAGCGGGATTAAACAGCAGCAGCATGGCGTTGCCCAGGCGAAAGAAGGCGTGGCGGCCCTCTTCGCGCGAGTAAAGCTCTAAGCCCAGGACCTGAGAATAAAACTTCTCGGCGGCGGGCAGGTCAGTCACATACAGTGCGGTTTCCAGAACGGAGTCGGCGCGCATGGGTTCTCCTCAGTCGCCCCTGGTATGAAAGTGGAGCAGGGCGGCTCGCATGTCCCGCGTCTCGGGCAGGCGGTGTACCAGGGCCAGCGCCCGCTCCGCGAGGTCCGCCCCCAGGCGGGGCCTCACCAGGGCGCGGAACTTGTCCGCCAGGGCCGCCGTGCTGACGGGGTTCTCCGGGTTGCCGCGCGGATAGTCCGCGCCGCCGTGGACTGTCTGCCCATCGCTCAGATGCAGGGTCAGCCGGGCGGGCCAGGCGGCCGGGTAGAGGGCGGTGAGGTCCGGGCTGACCGTGACGGTCGTGCGGCGGAGCAGGGCGGCGACGGCCGACCCGCGCACACCGTCGGGGCCGAAGCGGTCGGCGCTGAACTGCTCCAGGCCGACCCAGCCTTCGAGCAGGGCGGCGGCGACGACGTAGGCCAGGCTGAACTTGGCCTGGTAGGGCGTGCGCGGGTTCATCTCACTCACGATGGCATAGCCCGGCCCGTAGGTCTGCACTTCAATGGCGGCGATCCGGTCCATCGCCTCCCCCCCTGTCCAGCCCACCTCGGCGCGCAGGTCGAGGGCGGTGTCAATGGCGGTGTGGGTGTGGCCGCAGCACGAGTAGAGCTTGTAGCAGTTTTCCAGTATCTTCCACTGCCTGCCCAAGCCCTCCGTGATGCGCGTCGGGTCGGCGTCCGTCGCCGTGGCGCGGAAGAAGCCGCGCTCGCCTTCGAGGATGCGCGTCGCGCCGGTGAAGCCGAGGCGGGCCAGGTCGGCGGCCAGCACCCCGTTGAGGGCCGCTTTGCCGGGGTGGAGGGCCTTGCTCATCGCGCCGTCAGCGTTGAACTCCCACAGCCCGGCCGCCTGGGTACCCGCGCTGCCCAGCGCGTCGAGCATCTGGCCGGCGTCCAGGCCGAGCAGCGAGCCGGCCGCGGCCGCCGCGCCGAAGACCGCCGCCGTGCCGGTGGGATGCCAGAAGCGGTAGTGGCTGGGGTTGACGGCCTCGCCCACGCGCAGGGCGGCGTCGTAGCCGAGGGCGACCGCCAGCAGGAAGGCGGGACCGTCGGCGCGCTCGCGTTCGGCCACGGCCAGGGCGGCGGGAATGATGGGCGCGGCGGCGTGGAGCGTCGAACCTTTGTGTACGTCGTCGAGTTCGAGGATGTGGGAGGCGACGCCGTTGGCGAGGGCAGCGCCGGGGGCGGAGGCCCGGCGGGCGCCAAAGACTGTCGCCTCGTCGGAGACGCCGAAGCTGGCGACGACTTGCTGGGCCATGCGGGCGGGCGGTTCGAGGGCGCCGGCCAGGGCGGAGCCGAGCCAGTCGAGGACGGCGCGGCCCGTCTCCGCGACGACGGCGGGCGGCAGGTCCTCATAGCGTGTGGCGGCCAGCGTCTCGGCCAGGAGGCGGCTGACAGGCGCGGTCCCTTCGTTGGTTGTCACTGTGGACCTCCTACGCCATGGGCGGCCAGGAGACCTGACAGGTTTTCAGAAACCTGTCAGGTCTAGGTAGACAGATGGAGGGCAATCACCGCCAGGGCGCCCCAGACGCCGACATCGTCGCCTAGCTCGGCGGACCGAATGTCGCACGGGACCAGGGCGTGCTCGCCGACAAGCTGGCGGACGCGGTTGAACAGGGGACTGCCCATGCGTGTCACGCCACCGCCGAGGACGACGCAGCCGGGGTCGAGCAGGTTGACGGCGTTGGCGACGCCCAGCCCCAGATAGCCTAGTGCCTCGTCCACCGCCTCCCGCGCGAGCGGGTCGCCCGCCTCAGCCGCGGCCGCCACATCCTGCGCCTGGATGTTGGGGCGCTCGCGGAGCAGGCTGGAGCGCGTTAGGTCGGCGGCGAGCCGCTCGCGGGCCAGCCGGGCGATGGCGGGACCGGCCGCCACCGCTTCGAGGCAGCCGCGCCGCCCACAGGGACAGAGCGGGCCGTTGGGCGCGACGACGGTATGGCCGATTTCGCCCGCCATGCCGTGCCGGCCTCGGTAGATCTCACCGTTCAGGACGAGGCCGCCGCCGATGCCGGTGCTGACGGTCAGGTAGAGCAGCGAGGGTTGACCCTGCCCGGCGCCGAAGCGCCACTCGGCCAGGGCGGCGGCGTTGGCGTCGTTCTCCACGGGGGCTGGGACACCAAACTCGGCGGCCAGGTCCGCGCCTAGCGGCCAGTTTTCCCAACCCGGCACGTGAACCGAGCGCAGGACCAGCCCCGCCTCGGCGTCTACATGTCCGCCGAAGCTGACGCCCACGCCGCCCAGGCCGCCCGGTTCGACGCCCGCGTCGGCTAGCAGCCGCCGGGCCATGTCGGTCATGCTCCGCAGCGCGCCTGCCGCGCCCGCCGCCACGTCGGTCCCACAGCGGGCCGCGCGGGTCAGGGTCGGGGCGCCGACGCGCCAGAGGCCGGCGGCGAGCTTGGTGCCGCCAAAGTCGAGGCCGAGGAGGTACACGGTCTACGCCTTGAGGTGGGCCTTGAAGACGTCCACCCAGTAGTGGCACAGGGCCATGTGCGCCGTCTCGACGTGGCCGTAGTCCATGTGGGGCATGACGACCGGCGCGTGGCAGAGACTGGCGCACTCGCCGCCGCCGCG
>CAZFUK010000683.1:0-3070 GCA_964522005.1 uncultured Anaerolineales bacterium
TTGCCCCAGGCCGTCCTCCAACACCCGCCGCGCCTCACGCAGTTCGACCCGACAGTCGGCCAGGGTGAGGGTAGCGAGTCGGGGGTGGGTCAGCGTGTGCGAGCCGCACTGGAAGCCGGCCGCCAGCAACTGGCGGGCGGTCTCCCAACCCAGCAGCGGCGCCTCGATCCCGCGCTCGGCGCGCAGCCAGCGGCTCGTCTGGCCCATGAGACCCGCCACCAGGTAGAAGATAGCAGGGAAGCCGTGGGCCTGGAGAACAGGCGCGGCATGCTCCACGCACGCCTGGAAGCCGTCGTCAAAGGTGATGACGACGGGCCGATGCGGTAGGTGGACACCATCGCCCGCCCTGGCAGCCAGCAGCGCATCGAGGGGGATGGGCTGGTAGCCCGCGAGCGCCAGCCAGCGCATGTGAGCCGCGAAGGCGCGGGGGGCGACCGTGTATTTGTGGAAGCCCGGCAGGGGCCGAGGCGCTACCTGGTGATACATGAGAATCGGGACGGCGCGGCTCATACGCGGTACAACACCTTCTCTGCCTGTGGCCTGGTCGGGGCGGTGGCGGCCACCTCCTCATAGGTCGCTTCTAGACGGCGGGCGTAGGCGTCCGCGCTGTAATGCTGGGCCGCAAACGCCCGCGCCGCCTGGCCGAGGGCCTGACGACGCCCCGGCGACTCGAGCAGGCTGATGATACCCTCAGCCAAAGCCTGGGTGTCGGAGGCCAGGACCACGGGTAGGGGGGCACCTGCCAGGGCCAGCCCCTCAGCGCCGCGCGGGGTCGTCACCACGGCTTTGCCCAGCGCCATGCCCTGGAGTACCTTCATCCGCATGCCGCCGCCGATGCGCAGCGGCGCGACAACCACCGCCGCGCGTGACAGGTACGGATCGACGTCGGGCACGCGGCCTGTGACGGCGATGTCATCGGACGCCAGGTCGCGCACCGCCGCCGGTGGATAGCTGCCGACCAACAGCAGGCGGACGCCCGGCCGGCGCGCGCGGAGCAGAGGCATGATGGCCTGACCCAGCCAGAGCGCGGCGTCCACGTTGGGATAGTGGGAGAAGCCGCCTACGAACACGACCGTGTCGGCTTGCTCGGCCGCCGGGTCGGCGGGCGGGGGCAATGGTATGCCAAACGGTGTGATGCGCACGCGATCCGCGAGGTCGGGGGCGATGTCGCGCAGGGCGTCGGCGTCGTGCTGGGTGAAGACCTGGAGGCGGTCAAAGCGCCGCCAGACCGCGCGCTGATAGCCCGGCCAGCGCCGCCAGTCCAACTCGTTGAAGGCCCAGCCCGCCCACGACATCGTCGGCTCCCGCCGCCAGGCTATCGGGCGCGGACGCCGCACCTCCATCTCGGTGAGAATGAGGGGGCGCGTCGTGCGGTACTGATAGGCCCCCATGGCGTTGTCCTCCGCCGTGACCAGGTCAAAACTCCCCTCGCTTAGCAAGCGGTCGAGGAGAGCCTGCAACCGGGCGTCCCAGTACCAGGCGGAGCGAAAGGGCTGGCCGCCGTAGAGGGCCGCGCCTACCAGACGCACGCCTCGCCGCCACCTCGGCACGCCCCTCAGCCGCGTGCGGCGAATAGCGCGGACATCGAACCCCTGTGCCCGCAACTGGTCCACCGCTTCCCACTCGGCCGGGTCAGGCCCGGCCAGCGTCGCCACCGTGACGTCGTGGCGCGCCGCCAGGCCGACCAATTGGGCGTAGGTGACCAGGGGCACGGCGTTGGTGGGCTGGAGTTGGGGCGGCATGGGTGTGGTAATGAGAATTCTCATGACCCCTCGACGGCCTGGGTTTCGTGGGCCTGACCTCGACCCTCCAACACGCGCCGCTCCTGCGCGTGCTGAGGGCACGCGCGCGGGACCGTATTGAACGCGGCCAGCACGGTATTCACCCGGCACCGCCGCCCCGGCTCCATGGCCTGCTCGGCCAGCCACTGCGCCACGCGTCGGGGCGCCAGTGTCATGGCCACAAACCAGAACACGTAGGCCAGCTTCATCGGCCAGGTTACGTCAAACCGACGTCGCGCCGCGACCACGCCGAGACGGAGCAGCCGCGCCGGACTGTCGCCAGGAATCGGATGCTGCGCGGGGTCGAGTTTGACCGAGATGGCGCGGACAATGAGATGCGCGACCGACAGAACGTCGTCGGGACCGCGAGGCGCGTCGGGCAAACCGAGTTGCGCTGCCATGCCGGGTATGAGAGCGGCAGTGGTCGTCCAGTGCTGCACGGTCGAGCGAATCATCGCCAGACTAAAGTCCAGGCTGGAGTACTGGTTTGAGCCGTGGATACGGTAGAGCGCGCCCACCCGGTCGAGGGAGATGACCGGCCCAAACAGCGGCGTCAGATGATTGAGATAGTAGTCGGCCAGGATGCGAAACTCAGCCTCGGGCATAGGCAGGAGACAGCGCAAGACCCACGCCGCGAAGGCGTTCCCACTCGTGGACATCCAGGCTATATCCGCCGGGAAGCGCATGGCCTTGGCGCGCACATCCCCGTTGGGCAACGGCAGGTGGGGCGAAGGGAGCCGCCGGCCGGTACGATGGCCGCTCTTGTCAATGACCTCGAAACAGTACTGGACCTTCACCACATCGGGGTGATAGCAGAATACCTCGACGACCCGCGCGACAGTATCCGCCAGCAGGACATCGTCGGCATCCAGAAAGATCACAATGTCGCCCTGGCTCTCGGCGAAACCGGCGTTGAGCGCGGACGCCTGGCCGCCGTTGGCTTTGAAGACGGGCTGCACGCGGTCACCATAGGCCCGAATCACGTTCGGCGACGCGTCCGTTGACCCATCGTCCACGACGATGACCTCGACATGGGGATAGGTCTGGCCCAGGGCGCTATCAATGGCCGCGCCGAGAAAGCGCGCGTAGTTGTAGTTGTTGATGATGATGCTTACCAACGGCTCGGCCGGCATCGGCCACACCTCGATTATCCGACAAAAGGCCACTTGAACCCGCAATCGAGCAAGTGGCAGGTTAGGTTATAAACGGGTTATTTCAGATGCGCGTGTCGGGGGGCATTGGGGAGGAGTAGGCACAGTCGGGGGGCATCTACATCTCTAGATAAGAGA
>CAZFUK010000684.1:0-3069 GCA_964522005.1 uncultured Anaerolineales bacterium
ATCGACCTCGCGGATGCCGGGCACGCGGGTGACGGCGGCGGTCACGTCGTCGCGGATGCGGTCGCGCAGCGGACAGGCGGGGGTGGTGAGAACGTAGACCAGCGAGACCTTGCCGTTCTCGACCTTGACGTTCTCGACCATGCCCAGGGTCACGATATCCTTGCCCAGCTCTGGCTCGGGCACGCTGCGTAGGGCAGCCCACACCTGGTCGAGGAGGGCGTCGCCCGTGCCACCCTGGGGCGGCTGATTCGGATTGTCCTTGTTCCGGCCAAACTTAAACATTCACCACCTCTTTCGGTGAGGATGTCGGTCATTGCCCAAGACACGGGGGCGGGATAGCCGTCTCCCGCCCCCTGGCGTCCTGGCATAGTGCAATTATAGCATAGCCATCATAGAAAGTCGTAGGCGGCGCAGCCCCTAAAGAAAGGGGCGATCGCGCCGTGGGCAGGCGGGGCTTTGTCGACGCCGGACGCCCGGTGTATACTCCCTCGCACCAGACTGCTAAGCAAGGAGACGCCCATGTACATGTTGCGTATCGAACACTCGGTCCCGAACTACGACGGTTGGAAGCAGGCGTTCGACAGCGATCCCGTGGGGCGAAAGGCCTCGGGGGTGCGGCGCTATCAGATTCTGCGGGCGAGCGACAACCCCAACCACGTCATCATCGATCTGGAGTTCGACACACTAGCGGAGGCGGAGGCGCTGCTGGCGGCGATGCGGGTCGTGTGGGGGCGTGTGGAGGGGCAGATCATGATGAATCCGAAGGCGCAGATTGCGGAGATTGTGGAAACGAAGGCGTATCCTTATTAGCGCGCAAATAGTTTCCAATGACCTTCGGAGACCACTTCGAGGGGGCCGTCGGTCACTTTGATGGCGGTCTGATCGTCAATCGCGTACGCCGGCGAGGGGATGCCGGCGGCCCATTTTTCTGCGTCGGCCATGGAGTTGTCCGGCAGATCCTCGTGATCCAGGTGTGGAAACATCGCAAAATCAACCAGTCCTAGCGTTCTGTCGCCACCGGTGGGCGGCTTCCAGCGGACGAAGTCCTCCCCGATGTTGGGGGCCATCACCATGCTGCCGGCGCTCAGTCCCACATAGACCGTCTCGCGCAGCGACGGCAAGAGGTCCGCCAGTCCGGACTGCCGCATCCAGTAGCACAGATACAGGGGATCGCCACCCCCCACCAGCAGGGCGTCGGTGTGCTGGAGCATGGGAACCCAATGCTTTTCGTCGATGCTGGGCAACGCGGTGAGCTCCAGCACTCCCAGGGACCGCCAGCCCAATTCGCACATGGGGGTTCTGGCTTCTCGCCCGCTGATGAAGCGCCATGCATGAGCAGCGCCGCCTGGTAAAGCGTACATCGCGGTGGGAATGCAGAGGGCGCTGGACTCGGCGATCGGTTTGCCTAGCAGGTCAACCAGCGCGTGGCGGATGCTCTTGTTGGTGATGCCAGCAGATGTAAGCAGAAACCTCATGATGCCTCTCATTGCCGACTTGGTGAGAGCTGAAAGGCTCGATCCAGCCAAGCCACCGGTCGCCACTCTGCGACCACTGTCAGGCGGCGCTCGCGGTCGGCCGCGAAGGCGAGAACGGCGCGGGTGTCCTCGCGCTCCAGGTCGGGGAAGTCGGCCAGGATTTCGTCCTCGGTCATGCCCGCCGCCAGGTACTCGAGCACGTCGGTCACTGTGATACGTAGCCCACGGATGCAAGGCTTACCGCTCCGCTTGCCAGGCTCAATCGCGATTCGTTCGAGGTGGCCCATGACAATCGCCTCACTCAGAGAAAGCAGAAGTCACTGTAATGATGGAAGCTGGGCCAGGTGTGACCACGCTTCATCCTCTTCTGGCCTGTCCCAGTCAACGGCGAGGGCGCTCTGACTCAGCAAGCTGCTCTCCATCGACGTTGGCTCGGCCTCCTCATCCAGGACCGTGACCAGGGCGCGGCGCGGCCCGGGCAGCGACACGTCCTCGAGCAGGCGCACTATCCCCGTTTCGTCAATCACAGCCTCGTAGGTTCGTATCATCGCAGATCCCTCCTAGAGTGTCCCCGCGTCGACTAACGCCTCCTGTAGGGTGAGGCGCAGCGTCTCCAGCAACTCCTCGCGGGACGCCTCCTGGCAGTTCACGCCGGGCGCTTCCTCGATCCAGCCAATCCACCAGTCGCCGTCTTGCTTGATCACCGCCGTATAGTAGTTCTCCATCACGCCACCTCCCCATCTTCCCTGGTTATTCCAACGGCGCGACGCGGTAGGGCGGCTGATAGGCGCTATGCGACATGAGTTCGCGGAGCCTGGGAAAAATGTCTTCGGGCTTTTTCCCGGTGAGTCTCAGATACAGGGCGTCGGGGTCCAGGTCGACCTGGTCGTTCCACACGAGCTCACCGCTTGAGCCGATTGAGACCCTGGCGAACTCTCGCGGGTCTTCCCACACCGCAAAGACACCCTTTCCAACGTAGCCGGAGAGGTCCACGATGCCTTCGACGCCATCCGTATACTTCAGCCTTAGTCTGTAGTTGGGTAGAACCTCGATCTCCACGACTCGCATGAAACGGTCTCCCGGGTCGAGCGTCAATACGGCTATTATAGCATAGAAGTAACCCCTCAGCGCCGGCCCCGCTTGACCTCATGTCGGCCATAGCCCGGCCCGCGCACGACGCGGCCTGGTAGGGCGCCGGTGTGCTCGCCGTTCTTGAGAACATGGCCGCCGTTGACGAAGACGTGGGACACGCCGGTCGAGTACTGGTGGGGATTGTGGAAGGTGGCATGGTCCTGGATGGTGGCGGGGTCGAAGACGACGACGTCGGCGAAGTAGCCGGGGGTCAGCGCGCCGCGCTCGCGCAGGCGCAGGTTGGCGGCGGGGAAGCTCGTCAGGCGGCGAATCGCCTCTTGTAGGGGGATGAGGCCCTCGTCGCGCACGTAGCGACCCAGCAGGCGGGCGAACGTCCCGTAGGCGCGGGGGTGGGTGCTGTTGCGGAGGAAGACGCCCTCGGTGGCGAGGGAGCCGGCGTCGGAGTCGAAGGCGACCCAGGGCAGCTGAATCTGCTTGCGCACGTTGTCCTCGGACATAGAGA
>CAZFUK010000685.1:0-3066 GCA_964522005.1 uncultured Anaerolineales bacterium
CAGGCAGCGCGCCGGGTTGAACCAGGACGAGAACGGTCAGGCGGGCGGTGAAGCCGGTCTTGGGGAGAGATGCCGTCTTGCCCAGGGCGGCGCTGAGGGTGGGCGAGGCTGCCCGCGCCAGGAGCGAGCGTAGGGCCGGGTCGAGCCGCGCCGCGGTCTGGGCGTGGCTCGATGGGGTGAGCGCGGCCAGGAGCGCGCAGAGTAGGGCCAGGAGCGTGCCTCGGACGGGCGCCAGCCAGAAGAACCTTCGCATGACCTCATCCACCCAGCGCCAGGCAAAGCGCACTGGCATCTAGAGGACAAACGTGGAGGTCGCGTGAAGGTTACTGGGTCAGGCGAAATCGGTATTCTCCACCACCATCGCCATGCCCTGGCCCACGCCGATGCACATGGTCGCCAGCCCGTAGCGCGCCTGACGCCGCCGCATCTCGTGGACGAGGGTGGTCAGCAGGCGCGCGCCGCTCGACCCCAGGGGGTGGCCTAGGGCGATGGCCCCGCCGTTGACGTTCACCCGCGCCGGGTCCAGCCCGAGGTCGCGGATGACGGCCAACGACTGGGAGGCGAAGGCCTCGTTTAGCTCGACCAGGTCCAGGTCGGCCACGGTCAGCCCGGCCCGCGTGAGAGCTTTGCGGACCGCCGGCACCGGCCCGATGCCCATGATGGCGGGGTCTACCCCCGCCACCGCCGAACTGAGAACCCGCGCCAGGGGCCGGTGACCGTGGACGCGGGCGTAGTCGGCGCTGGTCAGGAGGAGGGCCGCCGCGCCATCGTTGAGGCCCGCCGCGTTGCCGGCTGTCACCGTCGCCTCGCCCTCGCCGTCCCCGTCGGGCCGCTCGGCGTGGCGGCGGAAGGCCGGCCGAAGCCGCGCCAGGGCGTCGAGCGTCGTGTCAGGGCGGGGGTGCTCGTCGGTGTCCACCACGCGCGGCGGCCCTTTAGGCTGGGGCACTTCAAGGGGCGCGATCTCGTCCTTGAACCGCCCCTCGCGGATGGCCGCCGCCGCCCGCTGCTGGCTGGTCAGGGCGAACGCGTCCTGGTCGGCGCGGCTGATGCCCCACCGCTCGGCCACGTTCTCGCCCGTCTCGCCCATGCTGTAGGGGTAGTGACGTGCGACGAGGCGGGGGTTGACGAAGCGCCAGCCCAACGTGGTGTCGTAGAGCTTCTGGTCGCCACGCGGAAACGCCGTGTCCGGCTTAGCCATGACCAGCGGGGCGCGGCTCATGCTCTCCACCCCGCCCGCGATGAACACCTCACCCTCGCCGATGCGAATGGCCCGCGCCGCCTGCGCGACCGCTTCCAGGCCCGACGCGCACAGGCGGTTGACCGTGCAGCCTGCTATTTCGACCGGCAGCCCGGCCAGCAGCAGCGCCATGCGCGCCACGTTGCGGTTATCCTCGCCCGCCTGGTTGGCGCAGCCGAAGACCACGTCCTCGATGTCGTCCACGGCGACACCGGTCCGCGCCACGACCGCCCGAATCACGTGGGCGGCGAGGTCATCCGGCCGCACCGAGGCCAGCGCGCCGCCGTAGCGCCCGACAGGCGTCCGCACACCATCCACAATGACGACATCGCGCATCCCGCCTGCTCCTAGCTTGGCTGACGATACTTGATCGCCATCGTCGCGATCTTGTTGCCCTTCACCGTCCAGGTGTACTGCACCGGTGTTTCGGGCATGGCCCCCTTCTTGGCTGACCAGAGGGTCGCGTCCGCCACCACCGTGTCACCGTTGACCTGCACCTTATCCAGCCGAATCTGCACCCCGTAGGCGAAGTCAGTCTGGAACAGGTCGCGGAGGACGGTCTCCCCCGTATAGATGCGGGTCGAGTTGAGGGGGATGAGGGTGGCATCCGGGGCCAGGAGACCCATGACGTTCACCGCGTCGCCCTTGTTAAATGCCTCCACCCACTGACGCGCGACACCTTCCGCCCCGCCGTTACTCGCCGTCGGAGTTCCCAGGCCGGCGCAGCCGGCCAGGGTGAGTACAAGTAAAACTACCAGCACGAGTTGACGCATAAGACTTCAGTCTCTCCTAATCTACTAAGCTAGAGGAATGCCTCGAGTTATCCAAAGTAGCGGAACCCCGCCTCGGCCATGGTCAGCGGCTGGCCTTCGGCCTGCACGCCCGCCTCGACCACCTCGGCCACCAGGACGACGTGGTCGCCGGCGGGCACGGCGCCCATCACCCGGCATTCCAGCCAGCCAAGGGCAGCGTCCAGCAGGGGCGCGCCCGTCGCCGGACCCGGGTGGCTGACCAGCCCAACCAGCTTGTCGGGACGTTTGGCGCTCGCCCGGCCCAGCTGTCCCGCCAACTCGCGTTGGCCGCTCGCCAGGACATTGAGGGCGAAGACGCCCGCCGCCTGAATTACCCGCAGGCTCTGGGAGTCCACTTCCACCGCCAGCATGATCATGGGCGGCTCGAAGCTGGCCTGGGCGACCCAGTTGGCCGTCATGGCCGATACCTGTTCGCCGTAGGCCGAGGTGACGGCGAACAGGTTGTAGTTGAACATGCGGAGAACGGTCTTCTTAGCTGCCTGGTCCATACTTACCTAGCCTGTCACGCGGCGCTGCCGCCGCGCCTGTTGCCGCAGCCAGGGCGCGACACGATAGCGGCCGTCGGGCATCTCACGGTGGAGGGCGTCGAGAATGGCGACAATGCGGGTGTAGCCAATCGCCTGCCCCCACTCCAGCGGCCCACGCGGATAGGCCACGCCCAGCCGCATGGCCTCGTCAATGGCCTCCGCGCCCGCCACGCCCTCGCCCAGGGCGAACGCCGCCTCGTTGACGAGGCAGGCCACGATGCGCGGCGCCACGCCGCCCGCGCTGTCCTGAATGTGCTCCACGTCCAGCCCAAGCCCGCGCAGCACACGCTCCGCCGCGTCACGCGCCGCGCCCTGGTCCGGCTCAACGGCCACCTCCACGCGGCTCGTGTCGGTCAGGGGCGGCAGGAGGGTCATCCCCACCAGGCGGTCAGGATGGCGCAGCCAGGTCGCCACTTCGCCGGCCGCCACGCCCAGGATACTGGTTAGCAGGGGCGCGTCGGGCGGCAGAGCCTGGTCCAACGCCACCAGC
>CAZFUK010000686.1:0-3065 GCA_964522005.1 uncultured Anaerolineales bacterium
CCGCCTGCCCCGGCGCCAGGGCGGGCGTCCACGTCGCCTTGAAGGGCGCGCCGGTCAGGGCGATGACCGCCGCCGCCTCGAAGCGCAGCGTCGGCCCTACCAGCGCCATTTCCAGCGCCGCCGCGTCGGGCGGGTTACCGACCAGCAGGTTGCCCAGGCGCAGGGCCAGCGGGTCCATCGGCCCGGCGGGCGAGATGCCCTGGTCGCCCAGGCCAGGCCGCCCGTGGTCCTGCACCGTGGTCTGAAGCCCTGGTTCTACAACATAGATCACTGTCCCGCCCTCAAAGGGGTACAAAACGGACGCGGTCGCCCGCCCGCAGCAGCGTCGGCGGGTCCACCGCCGGGTCGTAGAGGGTCTGGGGCGTGCGGCCGATGAGCCGCCAGCCGCCCGGCGAGACCGTCGGGTAGACGCCGGTCTGGTCGCCGCCGATGCCGACACTGCCGGCCGGTACCTGACGGCGCGGCGTCGCCAGGCGCGGCGTCGCCAGCGCCGAGTCCAGCCCCCACAGGTAGGGGAAGCCGGGCATAAAGCCAATGAACAGGACGAGGTACTCGACGGCGGCGTGCCGCGCCACAACCTCGGCCTCGCTCAGCCCGGTGTGGCGGGCGACAGCGGCCAGGTCCGGGCCGTCCTGCCCGCCGTAGCGCACGGGCAGGACGACCAACCGCCCCGCCAGCGCCTCGCCCTCACCGGCGTGGCTCGCCAGCCGCCCGACCTCGTCCCGCGCCGCCGACGGCGGCCACTGGAGCGGGTCGAAGCTGACGAGCAGCGTGCAGACCGGGCGGCCGCCGCTCGGCCAGGGCGCGGTGGAGGGCCAGCACGCGGCGGTTGGCGGCCAGCAGGTCGCCCTCGCCAAACTCCACAAGGAGGGCGGTGTCGCCGACGTGGACGATGTTATACTCGGTCATCACTCGTTTGACCTGAACGCATACCTGCTCTATGCTTTGGGGTGTGTCTGATGAAGCCGTCAACCGTAATGGGAGACAGGTCTATGACTTCTCGCACAGTTGCTTACCGAAGTTTCCGTAACCTCCAAGAGGTGGCCCGCAAATACGAGGTCGTGATCGGGATCGGGCAGTTCATCCAGTTGACGCCGGTGACGGTGGATGAGCGCTTCGCCCAGGAGTTGAGCTACGTCCTCACCAAGATTGACGTCCGCATGTCGGAGGCGTCCATCAGCGAGTTCCTGATTGCGCCCATCCTCAAGGAAGCCTGGAAGCCCTTCGCGGACCATCTGCTACTCTGGAGCCATGTTCCGCTGAATGTCGAGGGCGAGTTTGAAGGCTACCCGGACTACCTGTTCACCAAAATCTCGCCACTCGGTCTCGTCCGCGACAAGCCTTATGTCCTGGTCGTTGAAACCAAAAAGGACGACTTCGAGGGCGGGTGGGGCCAGTGTCTAGCCGCGATGCTAGCGGCTCAGACGCTCAACGACGACCCTGGCCTCCTGTTACAAGGGATCGTGTCCAACGGCGAAGCCTGGCAGTTCGGCAAGCTGGACCGCCGATCCTTTACCCGCGACCCTCGCCTGTTCACCATCTCCGACCTGCCCGAACTCTTCGCCGCCCTCCACGATGTCTTTGAGCGGGCCAGACAACAAAGCGAACGCTAAGCGTGGATTATACCCCCATCGAGTGGGTAGACGCAACATAGCCCAGGGCCGGCAGACGACTGTCTGCCGGCCCTGGGGGAGAGGGGACTGGAACGCGGAGCGAGGCTAGCGATCCTGGCGCGTCGTCACGTCACGCTCCACCGTGGTGGTCGTACCAGCGACGGTCGTCTGACGCCGACGGGGAAGAGCAATGGCCGCGATGGCGACGAGGGCTACCAGGGGCAGCAGCCACCACCAGGAGAACCCATTGTTGCCCGCCGTGTTGGTCGTCCCGCTCGCGTTCGCGCCACCCGCCGCCGTGTTACCCGCGCTGCCCGAGCTTGTGCTGCCCGTGCCGCCGCTGATGCCGCCGGTCGTGCTGCTACCGCCGCCGGTCGTGCCGCCGCCAGTCCCCCCGCCGGTGCCGCCGCCGGTCCCACCGGCGCCCGTACCACCCGACCCCGTGCCACCCGTGCCGCCCTGCGCGCTAGCGACCAGGGGCAGGGCCAATGAGAGCATCATAGACAGAACTACCGTAGCGACAACACCCACGCCCAGCCACTTCTGCCAGACTGTCCTATTCATCCTTCATCTCCTTGTTCATGACAACAACATAACTACACTAGGTTGAACCAACAACAGGGCCACGCCCATCCAGTCCGACTCCTCCATCGATTCGTACTAAAATATACACTATGCCTGTTACCCGACCATTACCTGATAGGGAAGTAACACGGCCATGCTACAAGATAGGGACGGCCACGGGGAGAGGGGTGACGTATGGCGCGGATGGGGCGGCGGGGGTTTCTGCGGACGGCGGGGCTGGGCGCGCTGGCGCTCGGCCTGGTTGGGCAACACGACTTCCAGGCCGGCCGCAGCGAGGTCTTTACTGGGGTCTAGCCGCCAGGTCTGCCCCCGCTGCCTACTCTCCCGCCTCGTTGGACCAGCAGGCGTCTACGAGGTAGGCGGCGTTTTCGACACGGCGGACATAGCCGCTGCCGTAGAAGTCGCCGTCAATGACGTTCAGCTTCGGCAGGCTCGCCAGGTCGTCGGCCACGACGCCCCCCCCCTGGAGCGCGAGGTGTGCCCGCAGCGTGTAGGTGCCGGCGGTCAAGGGGAAGCGCGGGATGCGGCAGCGCAACTGGCCCGCGCCCGCCAGGGGGCCAAAGTCGTGGCCCATCATGTGATTGTGCAGCCAGAGCAGCGCCGTGCCCCACTCGTTCTGAATCTGGACCATCAGCCGCACGCCCTCGACGGTCTGGCCCCCCCGCGTCGCGTACTCAAACACGAAGCTCGCCGGCTGGCCCGTGACCAGCACGTCGGTCTTGCGCCCCGCCTCCATCTCGATCCAGTAGTTGGTGACGCGAATCTCGCCGCTGCCGGGCCGGGCCTGGGTGTCGGCCAACCCGGCTTGAGGCGCGGTCAGCATCGTCTGGCTGTACTGGAGGACGACGTCCTGGGTGGGGCCGATGG
>CAZFUK010000687.1:0-3064 GCA_964522005.1 uncultured Anaerolineales bacterium
ATGGTGAAGGTTCCCGAGGATGAAGCTGTAAGCGAGTCGGTTTGTGTGTTACTACAGCCCATAGCCTTACTGTTACAGTGCGTAATGACATAGTCTACGCGGCCTCCAGGCGTGAAACCTTCCCCAACCCAGGTCTGGTAACCCCGTTCTTCAGAGGGGGGGATTAGACGTGGATTGACCTTAAGTAGTAGCTGCCCCCCTTGGGCAGCATAGCTCACACACTCGCCAACATTGTTGAAGAATGTTCGGTCAGTTCGCATGTAGTCGAGGTAGCCACCGTGCTGGCACAGGTGGGCCGCATCCGAGTTCCCAGGGCCGCCGCCATTCGCCGACGCCACATTCACCGAGCCGAGCATCAGGGCCAGGGCCGCGACAACGAGCAGGACGAACAGGATCTTATTGAGTTTCATGGTCAGGTCTCCTTTGAAGTGTTGTTCCGTTGTCTACCGTGACCCCATTGAACCACAGATGGGGCGAAAAATAGGCCCGAAAACCGGGCCAAAAAGCGGTACTTTTTGAGGCTGTTGCGTAACAGACCTCTTAAGCAACACGCAAAAGCCACCCGTCGGGCGGGTGGCTGAGGGAGGCTATTAAACTATGTGGCATCAAGAACTATCGGTCATCTTCCCTGCGCCCGTTCGATCAGGTGGACCGCGTTGGCCTTGAACGAGGCGACGACCGTCTGGCCCGGCGCGAGGGCCAGCGCCTCGGCGGAACGCCGCGTTACCAGGGCTGTCAGGCCAACGCCGCACCGCACCTGGACGCGCACCTGCGCTCCTGCCGGCCGGACCCGCTCCACCTGGCCGAGCAGTTGGTTGCGCGCGCTCGTCTGAGATAGCGCGTCCGGCTTCAGCAGGGTGATGTCTTCAGGGCGCAGGCACACCAGCACCGATCCCGCCGGCCGCCGCTCGGCCACCGCCTCCACCACGTGTGCTCCCACCCGCACTTCGACCACGCCGTCCGCGTAGCCCACTACCTGCCCCGGCAAAATCGTCTCAACCCCGACAAACTGCGCTACCTGCTCATCGGCCGGCGCGGCGAACACCTGGTCCGGCGGCCCCACCTGCGCCAGCCGTCCATCCATCAGGACGGCCAGCCGGTCGCCCAGCGCCAGCGCCTCGTCGCGGTCATGCGTCACGACGACCGTCGTCAGCCCCATGTCGCGCACAATTCCGCCGACCTGGTCCACCAGCCCCGCCCGCGTCGGCGCGTCCAGGGCCGCGAAGGGTTCGTCCAGCAGCAGGAGGTCGGGTTGGAGCGCGAAGGCCCGCGCCAGGCTCGTCCGCTGCGCCTCACCGCCGGAGAGACTCCGCGCCGAACGCCGCGCCAGGTGGGCAATCCCCAGCCGCTCCAGCCAGGCTACCACGCGCTGCTCGACCTCCGGACCACGCAGACCGCGCAGCCGCAGCCCCAGCGCGACATTGTGGAATACCGACTGGTCCACCAGCAGGGGTTCCTGGAACACGACGGCCATCCGCCGCCGCAGCCGCGTCAGGTCGGTGGCGTGGGTGACGGGTTCGCCGTCGAACCAGACCTGTCCCTCGCTCGGCCTGACCAACAAGGCCAGCGCGAGCAGGAGGGTGCTCTTGCCCGCGCCGTTGGGGCCGATGACGGCCAAGCTCTCGCCGCGCTGGATGTCGAGGTGGGACACCTGGAGGACGGCTCGCGCCCCACGCCGCACGACCAGGTCTTCGACCCGCGCCAACGCCTCGCCCTTCGCCCGGCGCCCCATAGGACTTCGCTGCGTCACAGCGGCCGCTGACGCTGCTGCACCCAGGTCAGCACCCCATTGACGAGCAGCATCAGCAGCAGCAGGACCAGGCTGAGGGCAATCGCCAGGGCGAAGTTGCCCTTCGACGTCTCCATGACCGTCGCCGTGGTCAGCACGCGCGTCTGCCCCAGGATGTTGCCGCCAACCATCATGGACGCCCCAATCTCCGAGATGACCGCGCCAAAGCCCGCCATCACGCCGGCCAGGATGGGCAGCCGCGCCTCGCGGACCAGCAGCCAGACCAGTTGCGGCCGCGTCGCGCCGAGGGCCAGCAGTTGCAGCCGCAGGCGGGGGTTGAGCGATTGCATCGCCGCCAGCGTCAGTCCGGTCACCACCGGGGTGGCGATGACACACTGGGCGATAATCATGGCCGTCGGCGTGTAGAGCAGGCGGAACAGCCCGAGCGGACCGTTCCGCCACAGCAGGATGGTCACGAACAGGCCGACCACGACCGGCGGCAGCCCCATGCCCGTGTTGACCAGGCCGATGACCACCCGCCGCCCAGGAAACGAGGTCAGCGCCAGGGCCGCGCCGGCCGGGATGCCCAGGCACAGGCTGAGCAGCGTCGCCAGGCCCGACACCCTCAGCGAGAGCCAGATGACGCTCCACAACTCGGCGTCGCCCGCGAATACGAGGCCGACCGCCTGGCGCACGCCCTCGAGGATCAGGTCCATGCCTTACTGCCCGACCTCCGCCTCGCTCTTGCCCGCGTCGGGGAAGAACAGCGCCGTGCCGTACTTGTCCACGCCGAACGCGGCGATGAACTTCTGGGTGTCGGGCGCGACCATAAAGTCGGCGAAGGCCTGCCCGCCGGCGGCGTTGATGCGCGGCGACTTGCTCGGGTTGACCGGGATGACGTGGTAGATGTTGAGCAGGGGCTTATCCCCTTCGACCAGGATGTCCAGCTTCAGGTCCTTCTTGCGCGCCAGGTAGGTGGCGCGGTCCGTAATGGTGTACGCCTCCTTCTCGGTGGCGATGTTGAGCGTCGCGCCCATCCCCTGCCCCGTCTCCTGGTACCACGCCTGGCCCTTGGGCACGCCGCCCGCCTGCCCCCACAGCTTCTTTTCCAGCGCGTCGGTGCCGGAGTTGTCGCCCCGGCTCATGAACAGCGCCTTGGCGTCGGCAATCTTCTTGAGCGCGTCCACCGCCACCTTGACACCCTTGATCTTGGCGGGGTCGGCCGAGGGGCCGATGATGATGAAGTCGTTGTGCATGACCAGCAGGCGCTTCGTCCCGTGGCCGGCCTCCATAAACTTGACCTCGGCGTCGGGTGAGTGGACCAGCAGCACGTCG
>CAZFUK010000688.1:0-3061 GCA_964522005.1 uncultured Anaerolineales bacterium
CATTGATAACCAGCGCGGCTACATCGTCACCAACAACCACGTGGTCGAGGGCGCGCAGCAGGTCCGCGTCGAGTTCTTTGACAAGAGCGCCATCAGCGCCGAGGTCATAGGCACCGACCCCGACAGCGACATCGCCGTCATCCGCGTCGGCGCTATTCCGGACAACGCCCCCGCCGTCGCGCTGGGCGACTCGGACAAGGTCAATGTCGGGGAGCGCGTCATCGCCATCGGCAACCCGTTTGGCCGTGAGTTCTCACACACGGTGACGGAGGGTATTGTCAGCGCCCTCGGCCGCAGCCTGCCGTCGGGCCAGGAGAGCCAGTTTGGGCCGGGCTTCAGCAACCCGTCCATCATCCAGACCGACGCGGCTATCAACCCGGGCAACTCCGGCGGCCCGCTGTTCAACATGCGCGGCGAAGTGATTGGCATCAACACCGCCATCCAGTCGCCCAGTGGCTCCAATAGCGGTATCGGCTTCGCCGTGCCGGTCAACCAGGTCAAGCGCGTCGCGCCCGCTATCATCGCCCAGGGCCGCTATGCGCACCCGTACCTGGGTGTGCAGATTGACACCGCCACGACGACGAACCAGAAGGGGCTGGAAGTGCCGGTCGGCGCGCTCATCGCGGGCGTGACGGGCGGGGGTCCGGCCGAGCGGTCGGGCCTACGCCAGAACGATATTGTCACGGCGGTCAACGGCCAGCAGATCTTTGACCAGGCCGACCTGCTCGCCTATCTCGAGGCCAACGCCCGCCCCGGTCAGCCCGTGACCATGACCGTCTACCGCAACAATCGGTCGCAGGACCTCCAGGTGACGGTGGGCGAGCGGCCGCGCCAGCGATAACCCCGGTTCGGTTCCGGGAGCCTCCCGTCGCCAGGCGCGGCTCTATGCGAAGACCCTAAAGGTCTCTGAGACCTTTAGGGTCTGGTATCGGACCGAGGGGAGGCTCCAGGAGTGTAGCGATGGGGAATATCCTGTTCTTTGAGATGGATCGTGACGACGAACCGGTGTATGTGATCTCCGTGGCGGCGCGGATGGTCAACCTCCACCCGCAGACGCTGCGCACCTACGAGTTGATGGGCCTCGTCAAGCCCAAGCGCTCCAACGGCAACATTCGCCTGTACTCGCAGTCCGACATCGAGAAGCTGCGCCAGATTCAGCGGCTGACCGATGAACTGGGCGTGAACCTGGCGGGCGTCGAGGTCATCCTGCATATGCGGCAGATGATCGAGCAGATGCAGCGCGACATGGAGCACATGAAGCGGGAGTACGACGCCGAGATCGAGCGGTTGAAGCGCGGCGCGGAACGTGGTCAAGGCTAGACAGTCTATGGGCCTGGGTGTATACTACGACCATCCTGGACGATTGACACTCCACGAGGAGGTATCCCATGGCGGTCCGCACGCCCATTCCACACCCCGCCGAAGTCATTGACGAGAACGACATCGAGGCGGCGATTCTAGAGCGTCTTTACAATAACGAGGCTCTCCGCCAGTCCAAAGCGACGATCCGGGTCCAGATGATGGGCAGCCTGGCCCTGCTGACGGGCAATGTGCGCATTGATTCCCACGCGCAATTGGCCGAAGCGATGGTGCGGCGGGTGCCTGGTGTCCGCCAGGTACGGAACGAGATTGTCACCGACGCCCGCATCGCCAACGAGGCGGCCCTGCGGCTGGCCCTCGACCCGAACGTGCGCCTCACCACCGACCATATTACCATTTCGTCCCTGCTCGGCTCGGTGATGCTGACGGGCAAGGTCGACTCCGAAGCCCGCAAAGAGGCCGCGCTGTCGGCGCTGGAGAGCGTGCGCGGCGTGTGGGAGATTGTGGACGGCTTGGAGGTGTCGGCCCGTGTCGGCCAGCGCCCAGGCGCGGCGGTCCAGGCAGCCACGCCGGGTGTCGTCGAGGGGCCGGCCGTGGTCGGCGGGGCACACTCCGAGGCCGCTCACGGGGGGCCGGCGGCGGGCTTCCAGCCTGAGTGGCCGCGCAAGACCAAGAAGGGCAAGGCCGCCACGCCCCTCTCAGCCGCCGCCCGCACCCGGATTAACGGATGAGCTAGTCTATCTCGCCTTGAGGAGTCACCAAGGCACGAAGGCACCAAGACACCAAGAAGACGTTTTAGTCCTTCGTGTCTTAGAGCCTTCGTGCCTTAGTGATTCATGTGAAACAACATCATATAAGGAGTTAGGTATGGATACACGACGATTAACTGAGAAAGCCCAGGCGGCCCTGCAGGGGGCGATGACGCTCGCCGAGCGGGAGCACCACGCCCAGGTCGAGCCGCTGCACCTGCTGGTCGCCCTACTCGACCAGCCTGAAGGCATTGTCGGCCGCGTGGTAGACCGCGCGGGCGGCAACGCCATAGCGCTGTTGCGCCAGGCCCGCGCCGAGATGGGCCGGCTGCCCCGCGTGACGGGCGACGCCCAGGTCAGCGCTAGTCAGTCCTTCCGCCGGACCTTGCAAGCGGCCTACGATGAACTCCAGCAGTTTGGCGACGAGTACGTCAGCACCGAGCACCTGCTGCTCTCGCTGCTCCAGAACGGCGGCCAGGTCGTCCAGCGGCTACTGAGCCAGGCCGGCCTGACCCGCGACAAAGTACTCCAGGCGCTGCGCGACATTCGCGGCAGCCAGCGCGTCACCAGCGCCAACCCCGAAGGCACCTACGAGGCCCTCCAGCAGTATGGCCGCGACCTGACCGACCTGGCGCGGGCGGGCAAGCTCGACCCGGTCATTGGCCGCGACGAGGAGATTCGCCGCACCGTCCAGGTGCTCTCGCGGCGCACCAAGAACAACCCGGTGCTGATTGGCGAGCCGGGCGTGGGTAAGACGGCCATTGTCGAGGGGCTGGCCCAGCGCATCACGCGCGGCGACGTGCCGGAAGCGCTCCAGGGCCGCAAGCTGGTCGCGCTGGACCTGGGCGCGATGGTGGCGGGGGCGAAGTACAGGGGTGAGTTTGAGGAGCGCCTCAAAGCGGTGCTCAAGGAGGTGCAGGACGCGGCGGGCGGGGTCATCCTGTTCGTGGACGAGTTGCACACCGTCGTCGGCGCGGGCGCCGCCGAGGGCG
>CAZFUK010000689.1:0-3055 GCA_964522005.1 uncultured Anaerolineales bacterium
GCCGAACCCAGGGCGCGAAAAAGGTGGGGCACTGCGGGTTGGGGTCGTACAGGACATAGGGGTACAGGGTGACATAATACACGTAGACCGTGTCGCCGGGCTGGCGGCGCGCCTGCATGTACTGGACCACCGGCCGCAGTTCCTCGCGCTGCCAGTGGACCCAGGGGTTGCGGACGAGGTCCACATTGGGCAGGAACAGGGTGAACACGAGCAGGACGGCCGCGCCCGCCGCCACGCCGACCGCCCGGTTCAGTCGAGCCAGCCCCCACAGCCCGGCGGCCAGGCAGGCGACCAGGAAGGGCAGCCACGGCAGGGCGTAGCGCACGCCATAGTAGTACAGGCCCAGGCCGTTGGCGAGGAAGAACAGCACCAGCAGGCCCAGCCCGACGGCAAGCTGGCCGCGCTGCGAGGGGAAACGCCGCAGGATGACCAGCGCGCCCAGCAGCGCCAGCCCGACCAGGGCGTTGATCAGCCAGGGCGGCGGGGTGGCGAAGGGCGTGAGTTGGAAGGCCAGCACCTGATTGTAGGTCTCGCGGAGGAAGGTCTGGGTCAGGCCGACGAGGGTCTGGTCGCCAGCCCAGCGGCGCGGCGCGTTCTCCATGCTGGTCTGGAAGCGCAGTTGGGGTAGGAAGAAGACCAGCAGCAGGACGCCGAGGGCCACGCCCAGGACAGCGTGGAAGGCCAGGTAGCCCAGGAGGCGCTGACGGCTGCGCCTCTGCCACGTCTGCCACAGCAGCCGAAGCTCAAGCAGCGGGAAGAGCAGGGCGACGCCGTAGTAGCCGTAGAGCGCGCCCAGGCTCGCCAGACTCGCGTAGACCCAATCGCGGGGCCGCCCCAGGCGCCCGGCGCGGTCGTAGGTCACAATCAGGGCCAGCGCGGTGAAGATCGCCAGGGTGTACTGGCTCACCTCCTGGGAGTAGTAGACCGACACGGGGGCCAGGGCGAGCAGGGCGGCAGCGGTCAGCCCGAGGCCGGGCGCGCCCAGGTCGGCCCACCAGCGATACATCAGGTAGACGGCGGCCGCGCCGAACAGGACCGAGGGCAGCCGCAGGACCGCTTCGGCCAGGCTCAGGCGGGCCAGGACGGCCAGCAGCAGGCGGTAGAGGGGGGGGTCGGGGTTGCTGGTGTTGAACAGCAGGTCGGGCCAGGGGGCCGTCGCCACCCAGACCTCGCCGCCTTCGTCAGACCAGTAACTATGCGCTCCGACGTTGACGAGGCGCAGGACGAGGGCGGCCAGGGTGAGGCCGAGGGCGAGGCGGTGCGGGTCGTGGAGGAGGCTGTCGAGTCGCTGGCGCATGGTGGTATCACAGGCTAAACTAGGCCTATTATACTCCCTTTGCCCCAAAGGTACCTTAACAACAAATAAGGGGTGCGGTGAACCAGTCACCGCACCCCTCAGAGAAGCTCGTTATTCAGTTATTGGCGCCAGGCGGTGAAGAGGTTGAAGACGGACTGGGTGACGCGAGCGCCGCAGTTGTTGTTGCCCGTGCAGGGGTTGCCGACCCCGTAGGCGTGGACAGCGACGATGTAGCGGTTGCCGTTGGTGATCTGCCACACCCCCGAACCACTCTGACCACCGAAGGTGTCCGCGTCGTAGCTCAGCGTCAGGGCGTTCAGAGCGTTGACCCGGCCCGCGTTGTACCACATCGTGCCGTAGGCCTTGTCGCCAGGGTAGCCGGCGGTGTTGATGGTCGAGTTGAGCAGGGTCGCGTCGTTGCGGACGGCGTAGCCGAAGGTGCCGGTCTGGTTGCCGAGGGCGTCGTTGGGCAGGATGATCGCGCCGAAGTCATAGCGGGCGTCATTGTTCACCACCCAGCCGACCGTGCTGCGGAGAGCCGAGGTGCTGATCGTCTGCGAGCCGAAGGGTTCCACGGCTGCGTTCTTGGCAGGGATGACGCGGACCGAGCGGTTCCAGCCGCCCTTGTCGGCGCGGTAGACGCAGTGGCCGGCGGTGATGACGGTGTGGCGGCCGATGAAGAAGCCCGAGCAGAAGGTGGTCGTGCCGTTGGCGCGGGTGATTTCCAGCATGGTCACGGCGCTCCACGGGTAGCCGGTCGTCGGGTTGATGCGGACGCGGCTGTCAACGGGGCCGATCACGCTGTCAGTGCCCATACCCGGGGCCGTGCGCTCCAGGCGAGCCTCGGCATCCAGGGCCGCGTCGCGGCTGAGGCCCAGCGGCAGCAGGTCGGCGACCGGCGCCGCTTCCCGCGTAATGTCAACGGTGGTAACCGTCCCGTCCGGGCTAATGCTGTTCCAGCTGGCGTCGCGCAGCGCATTCTTCAGCGCCTGGGGCTCCAGGGTGGGGCCGTCGGCGAAGGCGGCGGGCAGGGCGGCGAAGAGGATGGTCAGGGCGAATAGGGCGATCATCAAACGGCGGGTCAATTGCGTGTTCACTGTGTTTTTCCTTTCAGGTATCTACTCTGGTCTGAACGTCTGCGGTGTTGCTTTCGTGACCCTAGGATACCAGAAAGGAGCCGCCGCCGCCGTGAAGCCAGTCACGGGGCGGCTGTGAAGATTGTCACAGGCTATTCGACTGTCCCACCAGGGGATGTAGGGGCGGGGTTTCCCCGCCCAGGGCCTTGTACAGGGTCGGGAAACCCGACCCCTACAATGGCGCCTGCGTAGGGGCGGGGGTTACGTGTCCAGGGTGAAGTCGAGCTGGGCCGTCTGGCCGCCGCTGACGCGCACCGTCAACTGCTTGCCCTGGAACCCGTCGGCGTGGGCCGCCAGGGTCCACTCGCCCGCCGCGAGGTCCGTCCACTCGTACTCGCCGCGTTCGTTGGTGAGCGCGGCCATCTCGATGAGCGGGCCGGGGCCGGCCACCAGGGCCAGCGCGGCACGGGCGATGGGCTTGCCCCCGGCGTCGCGGACGACGCCCGTCACCTGCCCATGATTGGGGTTCGGGGAACGGGTGGGGATGGGATCACTACTGCTCACCGAAGCGTCACTACAGCCGACCATCAGCACCATGCACAGTACCAGCAGAACTAAACGGATGATAGGCATACCCTGCGTCTCCTTCACTTGACTTGAGCTTCACTGTCGCTTATCTAGG
>CAZFUK010000690.1:0-3055 GCA_964522005.1 uncultured Anaerolineales bacterium
CCGCTAGAGCAGACTGGGCTGAGGCTAGGAGATTAGCCGGATCGTTGTAAGCAGGATCGAGGGCTTTGATATGCTGGAATACGTTGAGTACTGCCTCCCAGGCCTGTGTACGGTGTAAGTCCTGCGCGTCCTGATAGAGGTCGGCCAGTTCTTTGTAGCGTCTGGCTTCCTCAAGCCTCGCACGAGCTTGTAGATTATCTGGATCGAGAGCGAGTATCTCTTCCAGCAATGTGATAGCCTCGGTCCAGGACCCAGTCTTCGCTGCCTTGTGATAGTCGCTATTAAACTCGTCTAACTGTTGCTTATGCTTGGCCTGTTTCAGCTTATTCGCTGCATCTCGATAATCTGGCCGCTCTGCGACAATATGAGCATAAGCAGCGACGGCCTGAGGCCATCGCTCCATCCAAAAATGAGTACTCGCTTCCATGAAGAGTTGGGCCAGGCGCTGCTCTCTTACGGCCTCATCCGCCTCATGGTTCGGTGGCTCTTTGGCCGCGGTTTCTCTGATGAGGAAGGCTGTGATATCTATGTGAGGGTGGTTGTGAGTAATCCAGTCAATCAGGCGATCAAGCTCCCCGCGACGGTCGAGGTAGTTGATTAACTCCCGAAGTAAGTCGCCAGGTCTTATCAAGCCTTGGGCATCGAACTCCAGGTCGAAGGCTGCATCTTGCAGGTCATGGAGGTCGAGCCTCTCTAAGAGTGTCTTTCGCAAGACGGGCTTGTTCCACTTTGGCATAAGCCTCTTCATCAATCCAAGATGAGTTGACTAGATACACAGACTTCCCAATAGTTGTATTATATCTCGGGCAAGTGATTTGGCAAGCGGTAACCCGGTGGTAACACTCTGGTGAACCAGGCGTCAAATAGGTAGAGTATCCTGGCAGTAGCGAAGACCGCGCCACTGAATCCCCGGACGTTCTCTGACGCGCACACGCTTTCCTTTCAAGTCTTCGAGTTCTTGAGGGAGGCCCTATGCGCACCACCCTGCTCCTCTCCGTTGCCGTGTTGACCCTGCTGCTGGCCGCGTCGGCCCTGACACCCCCCGCCCAGGCCCTCGGCCAGTGGGAGCGTCTTACCCAGTTGAACGGCGTGACCGAGGTGGTCGTGGCCCCCGGCGCGCCCCATGTCCTCTACGCCGTCGGCGTCAGAGATGTCTGGCGCAGCCTCGACGGCGGGCAGACCTGGGCGACCGTGACGCAGCCGCCCCAGGCCGAGTATCTGCGTGCCCTGGCCGTGGACCCACGCGACTGGCGCAGCGTGTACGTCGCCAACGGCCACGCCTTCGACCCCTTCCTCTATCATTCGTCCGATGCCGGCCAGACGTGGCGCATCGTGTTTCGTCAGCGCGTGGGCGCGATGGCGGTGTCGTCGGAGCCGGCCGGCCGCGTCACCATCGCCGCCGAAGGTGACGCCCGGCCGGGCGCTTACCGCGTCCTCCAGAGTGACGACATGGGCGGCCACTGGCGTGAGGTCTGGACCACGCTTGGCGACCACAGCATGGAGACGCCCCAGGTCAGTCGGCTGACCCCGTTTGGCGCCAGCGTGGTCGCCCTCGTCTACGGCTATCACGGCGGCTCCCTGGTCCGCCTGGGCGAGCGCGTCGAGGATTGGCGCGACGTGCCCGGCATCCGCCCACAGGTGCAGGTCCTGTGGCCCGCGCCGCTGGCTGTGCGCGCCGGCCCGGCCAACACCCTGTATGTCCTATGGACGTCGTCCGGGCCTGGCGCTCTTGTCTCGTTGCGCAAGAGCGCCGACGGCGGCCGAACATGGTTCAGCATCACCCCGCCCCTCCAGGGCAAGACGGGCGAGCAGGTGAGCGGCGAGCGCGGCGCCCCCTCGCTGACGGCCCTCACGGTGAATTCCGGCCAGCCCAACGACCTGTTCGTCGCCGCGTGGTGGGAAGTGCGGGCGCCTGGGACCGACCCGGTCGACCTGACCGTGCGCGATAGTGTCTTCCTGGTGCTACGCAGCCAGAACGGCGGCGCGACGTGGACCGAGGTGGGCGGCCCACTACATGCCCCCGGCCTGCCCCATCAGGTACGGTCGTTGGCCTACAGCCCGACCCACCCGACCCTGTTCGCGGCCACTGACGAGGGCGTGTGGCGCTACGTCTTTACGCCCGACGACGGCCCGCCCCAGATCGCCGCCTGGTTCCGCCGCTACTATGCCGACCACGATGGGCTGCGCCTCATGGGCGGGCCGCTCCGCCAGCCGACCGTCTACCAGAGCTACCCGGCCCAGTTGTTTGAGAAGGGCCGCGCCGAGGACCACTCGGCCGAGGAGCGTGACCCCAACTGGCGCATCATGTACGGCCTGCTGGTGGACGAGGTGATGCGGGGGGGATGCCGCTGCCCGTGGGCGGCGATACCTCGACGCTGACCTACGTGGACCTGGCCGCCGCTGCCGCCGAGGACCGCCGCGTGCCCCCGCCGGCTGACTTCAGGGGCTGGGTGCGAACGCTGCCCAACGGGAGTGTCTTCATCCCGTATGACGCCCACCTGGACCCTGTTCCCGGCCACACCGTCCCGCCTGTCTTCTGGAACTACATCACCCGTAGTGACCTCTTCCCGGGCGGCTGGCTCCACGACATCGGTCTGCCCATGACCGAAGCCCTGACGGCGACGGTGGACAAGGGCGACCTCAAGGGCCGCGTCATCACGGTGCAAGCCTTCCAGCGCACCATCCTGACCTACGATCCGCTGAACCCGCCCGCGTGGCGCGTCGAGCGCGCCAACGTCGGCCGCGACTTCCTGGCCGCCTTCCCCGACGACTAACCCTCTTAAGACCCTAAAGGTCCTGAAGACCTTTAGGGTCTCGATTTGGCACGCATCTTGCTGCTGTACCCCGGTAGCCTATCGCCCGGCCGCCGGGGTACGTCTACCCGCCGGCCACCAGAAACACACCTATGCTCATAGATGCCCATCTGCACCTGTCGGGCCGGGAGCGAACCGACGACGTACTGCGCTCGCTAGACGAGGCGGGCGTAGACATCGCCGTACTCCTGGCCCCGTTCCTGACCGACCCCTATCGTCTGGCTGACCGCGACTCGCTCCGC
>CAZFUK010000691.1:0-3051 GCA_964522005.1 uncultured Anaerolineales bacterium
GTAGCCGATGGGGCTGGCGGGCGAGGCGAAGTGGAGGACGGCGTCCACGGAACCGTCAATATACAGGAACTCGGTCACGTCCTGCTTGATAAAGCGGAAGCGTTCGTGGCCCGCCAGGTGTTCGATATTGCGAATCGAGCCGGTGGAAAGATTGTCGAGGGCGACCACGGTGTGGCCGTCGGCCAGGAAGCGGTCGCACAGGTGCGACCCGATAAACCCTGCCCCGCCAGTAATGACAACGCGCATCAGTCAAACCTCTCAAGGGGGGAGACAAGTTGAGCAGGCCGGGGTCGGCCTGCAACTGGTAATTATAGCGTCAGGTGGGGGAAGGGGTCAAAAAAAGCCGTGCCTACTCGTCGGCGTGGAATACTTTCTCCCCGGCGCGGATGGGGACCGTCAGGCGGTTCTCGGCGGGGGGGATGGGGCAGACCCAGTTCTCATTGTAGGCGCAGTAGGGGTTGTAGGCCTGGTTGAAGTCCAGGCGGACCATCTGCCGTTCGTCCTCGGTCCCGCCGTCTTCGACCTCGACGTAGCGGCCCGCGCCGTAGGTCTCCGTGCCGCTCGTGGCGTCGGTGAAGGGCAGGAAGAGGTACTGCCCTTCCGCGTGCTGGAACAGGGTAAGCTGTTGGGGCTGCCCCTCCAGCGTGAAGTGCAGATGGGCGACGCGGTAGAACTGCTGGACTGTGCCCCGGCTGGTGATGAGCGTGACCGGCGTCGGGGCGTCCAGGGGCTCGACCCAGGCGAGCACGTCGTAGGCCGGGTCTTCGGGGTAGTAGGTCAACCCCTGGAAGTCGGCCTGCTGCTCATGGCTCAGCGGCGACTGCTCGGCGTCACGGAAGAAGGCGTCCTTGGCTAGGCGAAACTCGCTCAACTCCGACATGTTCGACCTCCTCGGCTGGCCCCAGGCCCTCTTCCAGCAGCCCGGCCAGGCGGCGGACGGTGGTGGGGGCGTGGCCCTCGTACTTGTTGTTGGCAAAGGCGAAGACAGTGTAGCCTTCGTCGCGCAGGGTCAGAATCTGGTCCCGCCAAAACTTCAGGTCGCCCCCCCGGTCCTGGACGATCTCGCCCATGTCTCGGGGAATCTGACGACGGTCGCCCAGCAGGCGGATATAGGCGAAGTTGGCGGTGCGGACCGGCTTGCGCGGCATATAATAGAGGTCTGACATGACCAGCGCGACGTTACGCGCCGCGAGGGTCTGATACAGGTCTTCTTTGAGCCAGGAGCGGTGGCGCACCTCGACGGCGTAGCGCAGGTCCTTGGGCAGGCTGTCCAGGTAGGCAGTCAGGGACGGCAGTTGGTCGGCCTGGAAGGTGTAGTCGAACTGGAGGACCAGCGGCCCCAGCTTCGGGCCGAGCAGCCGCATCGTGGTCAGGAAGGCGTCCGTCTCCAGTTCGGCGTAGTGGAGGCGCTTCTGGTGGGTGATGAGCTGCGGGAACTTGGGGCAGAACAGGAAGTCGTCGGGCGTCTTGGCGGCCCAGCCCATGACCACGCTCTCGCGGGGAATGGCGTAAAACGTCGAGTCGATTTCGACGGCCGGAAACTGCACTGAGTAGGCCGGCAGGTAGTCGGCCGACTTGGTCTTGGGCGGGTAGAAGTTGCCCACCCACGTATCAAACGCCCAGGCCATCGTTCCCAACCATAGACCGTCACCCAGGTTCAAGCTCATCCTATCCTCCTCCGCTAATCGTTCTTGATTCAGAACAATTGTACGCGATTTTGGCGCGGTAGTCAAAAGAGGTGGGCGGGCTAGACCTGACAGGTTCGGGAAACCTGTCAGGTCTGTTATGGCCCTACGCCCCCTCGAGGCTAGACTAGCACCCTCCATGCCGCCGTGCTATAATCCTGGCGTCAACGGCCCCAGGCCGCCCTGGGCGTGTAGATGCGCCGGTGGGAGGTCCAAACAGGGGACAGGAGGAGCGGTGAGAATAGGCATCATTGGCGCGGGCCGCATGGGCCATACCCACGCCCGCGAGTTACAGGCCCTCGGCGTACCGGTTGCCGCCGTGTGCGACGTCCAGCCCGACCGCGCCCAGGCCATGGCCGCCATGTACGGCGCGCAGGTTTACCCCAGTGACCAGGCCCTGCTGGCGGCCGGGGTGGACGCCGTCTATGTCACGACGCCGACGCGCGACCACGTCGAACCCGTCGTCCGCGCCGCCGAGGCTGGCGTCCACGTCTTTGTCGAGAAGCCGCTGGCCTTCAGCCTGGCCGAGGCCCAGGAGGCGGCGCGGGCGGTCGAGAAGGCGGGCGTTATCTCGTGCGTGGGCTACCACTGGCGCTACACCGAGGCCGTCGAGCGGGCCGAAGCGCTGGTCAAGGACCAGCCGGTCGCCCTGCTCGCCTGTCGCTGGTACTGGACGCTGCCGCCCATCGAGTGGCTGCGGAATAAGGACCTGGGCGGCGGGCAAATCGTGGACCAGATCACCCACCTGGTGGACCTGGCGCAGGACCTGGGTGGGCCGGTGGACAGGGTCTTCGCCGCCTACACCCTCCAGACGCGTAGCGACGCCGAGTTCCACAACTGGGACGGCTACGCGGTGACCCTGACCTTCGAGCGCGGCGCGGTCGGCACGGTCACCGGCACCTATGCCCTGTTCCCCCAGATAGGCGAGCGCCCCCACCTGGACCTGGCCCTACGCGAGCGGATGCTACGCATCACGCCCGAAGGGTTGGAGGTCCACACGGCGGCTGGAGTCGAGAAGTTCGCCAACACCCGCCCGTTCTACCGTGGCCTGAACGAGGCCTTTGTCACGGCAGTGCGCGAGGGTCGGCCCGACCTCGTGCGCACACCCATCGGCGTCGGCCTGCGCAGCCTGGCCGTGACCCTGGCCGCCAACCAGTCCGTGGCGACGGGCGAGATCGTCTCGATGGCCCAGTTTATGGCTCAAGGAAGCAGCTTATGACCACTCCTGATGTGCTGTTTGTCCCTATCGCCCGCCCGACCTTTGATGTTCCGTGGGCCACCGAGCAGATGACCACTGCCCGCGCGGCCCTGGTGGCGGCGGGCATGGCCGTGCGCGGCCCGTCCGACCTGGTCATGGCCGCCGAGG
>CAZFUK010000692.1:0-3049 GCA_964522005.1 uncultured Anaerolineales bacterium
GTTCCTTGACCGAGTGCTGCGTGGGCTTGGTCTTGAGTTCGCCCGTCGCGCCGATCCTCGGCAGCAGCGTCACGTGGACGTAGACGACGTTGGTGCGGCCCACGTCCTTGCGCATCTGGCGGATGGCTTCCAGGAAGGGCAGGCTCTCGATGTCGCCCACCGTGCCGCCAATCTCGACAATCAGGACGTCCGCCTCATTGGAGCGGGCGGCCAGGACGATGCGCCGCTTGATTTCGTTGGTGATGTGGGGGATAACCTGAACCGTCTTGCCCAGGTAGTCGCCGCGGCGCTCCTTGGCGATGACCTCGGAGTAGATCTGGCCGGTGGTGGCGTTGTTGGCGCGGTTGAGGTTCTCGTCAATGAACCGCTCGTAGTGGCCCAGGTCCAGGTCGGTCTCCGCGCCGTCTTCGAGGACGTAGACTTCGCCGTGCTCGTAGGGACTCATCGTCCCCGGGTCCACGTTGATATACGGGTCGAGCTTCTGGATGGCGACGCGCAGCCCGCGCGCTTTGAGCAGGCGCCCCATAGCCGCCGCGGTGATGCCCTTGCCGAGTGAACTCACGACCCCGCCGGTGACGAAGATGTACTTGGTGGACATGCTACTCCCCCGCAAAGCCTGATACGGTGTACCTATGGCGTAATGCGTATTTCGTATTTCAGGCCGCTGGCTCAAAAATACGAAATACGCATTACGCACTACGTAAGGACACCTGCCGGGCGGCTTTCTTACCGCGCCCGGCAGGCGATTCCCCGCCTATTGTCTTGTCCCTTACCCCCGTTGCTGCGGGCCTCGGTCAATCGGACCTCGGTCAATTGGTCCCTGGGTGGGCCGGCGCCGGCCCCAGATGAGGTAGCCCGCGGCAAGACCGACCGCCACACCGACGACGAACGGGATAATCAACACGCCGGGGGTGGGGATGCCTTCTCCCCCAGTGCCTGTCGGAGGTGTAGGTGATATGGTAGCTCTCGGCGTGGCTTGGGCCTGGAAATCACGAGGACCTTGAACGCCACCGTTGCCTGCCGCCGAACCATTTACCTGTATTTGTTCAGCGACGACAGACGGTGACAGGAGAAGATACGTGCCGAATAACAAGGCGAGCACGGTCAAAACGAGAACCAAACCGAAGGGCCTACGCTTCAGCATTCTGTCCTCCGAGCGTTCTTGCTGCCCGCCTCCACACAGCCGAGTGGGGGCCGACGGGTTGATAGCACAAGACGCATAACTCTACCGAAGCGTCTGGATTTTGTCAATTCAGCTTAGCCAGCCACCCTTGCACTTCCGAGATACCAGCTTGGTCCTCGATTTGCTGGAGCACACTTAAACTCCGAGTTAGCAACTGCTGAGCCTCATGCTCATGGCCTTGGTAGTGCGCTAAAATCCCCAACTCTTTCAGGCATTCGGCGACACCAATTTTATGTCCGAGGTCCTGCCTAACAGCCAGACCCTCTAGAAAGAGTTGTTCGGCTTGAGGATAGTCTTTACGACTTTTGGCGATACGGCCCAGATTGGAGAGCGCCTCGGCCACCGACCACTTGTCCCCCACTTCTCGGCTCAGCGTCAGGCTCTCCTGGAGAAAAGCTTCGGCCGCCTCATAGTCGCCCTGGTCTTTGGCAACTTCCCCAAGATTGTTGAGGATGCGCGCGACGCTCCACAGGTCATTCTCGGCCCGCTTGAGCGCCAGGCTTTCCTCGTACAGGTGGCGGGCCAGCGGGAAATCGCCAAGATCACGCACCACCAGGCCGAGATTGTTCAATGACCAGCCCAGGCGCTGTGGGCTATCAAGGTCGCGCAGTAGCTGAACACTCTGTTCGAGGAGGGCCTTGGCCTTGAGCAAATCGCCCTGGGAGTGGGACACCATTCCCAACTGCCCCAAGACCAGGGCACTGCCCCGCTGATCACCCAGGCTCTGCAAGATGGCGAGACACTCCTCATAGAAGGTCCGTGCGATTTGTGAATCACCCTGCGCTGAGGCGATGGTGGCTACCCCGTTCAGAGCCTTCGTTCGCAGTTCGAGAAGCTCTTTGTCCTCCAACTTGGAGCCTGGTAAGCGCAGGACGGTCTCCAACCAGTTCCGCCCCTCGGTCCAATAGCCCCGCAGATACCAAAACAGCCATAAGGCGGTGACAAGACGCAGCGCCTCGTCTGCTTGTTTGTCCCTTGCCCACACGAGGGCGGCCCGCAAGTTGTCGTGTTCCCTTTGCAGACCATTCAGATAGCCCGCCTGCTCCGCCCCCACCAGGTGGGGCGCCGCTTCCGCCGCGAAGACTCGGAAATGAAGCGCGTGGCGGCGGCGGAGGATGTCGGCCTCGCCGCTCTCGTCGAGCCGTTCCAGGGCATACTCGCGGATAGTTTCGAGCAGGCTGAAGCGCGTCTCGCCCGCCGCGTCCTCGCTCTGTTGGACCAGGCTCTCGTTAACCAGGGCCTCCAGGGCGTCGAGCATGGGGGGTAGAGCGTCGAGCGCCGAGGAGTTCTCAGTGTTTCCGTCTTCCGTCCCATTGACCACCTCCTCCACCGCGTCGAGCGTAAAGCCGCCGACGAAGACGGCCAGCCGGCGGAAGACGGCGCGCTCCGCCTCGTCCAGCAGGTCGTAGCTCCAGTCAATCGAAGCGCGGAGCGTCTGCTGGCGCAGGGGGAGGTCGCGGCTGCCGCTGGTCAGGAGGGCCAGGCGGCGGTCGAGGCGCGGGAGCATGGCCTGGGGCGACAGGAGCTTGACGCGAGCAGCGGCCAGTTCAATCGCCAGGGGCAGGCCATCGAGCCGGGCGCAAATGGCGGCCACGGCGGCGGCGTTCTCCGGCGTGACCTGGAAGTCGGGGCGCACCATTTGGGCGCGCTGGACGAAGAGCTGGACGGAGGGGTACTCCGTAATGCGTGAGGCGTAGTGCGTACTGGCATCAGGCGATGCAGGGTTCGGGCTGTGTTCGCTGACCACTGACCACTGACCACTGACCACTGGAATGGGTAGCGGCTGAACGCCGAATTCCTGCTCGCCGTAGACGCGCAGGACGGCGCGGCTGGTGACGAGGGCCTTGACGGCCGGGGCGGCCGGGA
>CAZFUK010000693.1:0-1410 GCA_964522005.1 uncultured Anaerolineales bacterium
AGCGCGGGTAACGCCACGCGGGGGGCGGCGGCGGGCGCGAGGGATGGAGCAGCCTGGGTCTGCCCGGCGGTCCAGCCCACCAGGAGAGCCAGTAACAGGATCAGGCCGAGGCCCAGGGGGGCAATCAGCCGGCGGCGCATGTCAACCTCCTCAACAGGGGGGAGCCAATTGTATGGACAGGTGTCCTACTATAGTGACGATTCTGTGAACGCCAGAGATATGGGCGGCTGTGAAAATTGGCCTACGTGCCCCAGAAAAGGTGGCGGCGCGACCATGCAACCATGCGACCCTGCTACCAGGTCTCGACCGCCCAGCGCAGTTCCTCTGGCGTCGGGACGGCGTTGCCGACCTTGCGCACCACCAGCCCGGCGGCGTAGTTGGACAGGCGGGCCGCCTGGAGCGGTGTCGCGCCAGCCGCCAGGGCCAGCGTCATGACCGCGACCTGGGTGTCGCCCGCACCCGTCACATCGAAGACGTCGGTGCGGTTGGCGGCTGGCAGGTGGGCATAGTCCGTGCCCCAGGCCAGGGATAGGCCCTCTTCGGCGCGGCCCACGGCCACGACGCGTGCCTCCAGGCTGCGCGCCAGCCCCCGCAGCGCGGCCTCGTAGGCGGCTTCGGAGTCGAGGGGGCGGTTCAGGCTCGCCGCCGCGTCGCGGGACCCGGCGCGGACCAGGTCAAAGCCTCGGTACTTGGGCAGGTCGCCTTGCGAGTCGACGGCCAGCAGCTTGCCGAAGCGTTTCGCCAGGCGGCGGCAGGCTTCGACCACCCCCGCCGTCGCGACGCCCGTCTTGTAGTCCGAGACGAGCACGGCGTCGGCGTGGGGCAGCAGGTGCTCGATCTGGGCCATCAGGGCGGTTTCAATGTGGGCGGCGGGCGCCTGGCGGCTCACCCGGTCCAGCCGGGCCACCTGCTGCGGGAAGACCAGCGTTCCCTCGGCCAGGACGCGCGTCTTGACCGTCGTGACCCGGCCGCTGTCGGCCACCAGCCCGTCGCCGACGCGGATTTCGGTCAGGCGGGCGCGCAGTTCGTCGGCCGCTTCGTCCGCTCCCACCATGCCCACGACATGCACTGTCGCGCTCAGCGCGGCGGCGTTGTGGGCCGGGTTGGCGCTGCCACCGGCCAGGGTGAAGCGGCGGGCGAACTCCAGGACGGGGATGGGCGCCTCGCGCGAGACCCGTTCGACGCGGCCGACCAGGTATTCGTCCAGGAACACGTCCCCCACGACGACGAGGCGGACGGAGGCGAGGCGCGGGATGAGGTCAAGCAGGTCTTGAGTCATAGACAATCCTTAGTCTTTCCAAAACGGCATTGAGTACCATCGAGGGTGGCAGCATCGTCAGGCACTCGCGGGTGGTGCAGCCCTGAGGGGCGCCAAGCTGGAGGCCACGGTAGAAGCACGGCTGGCAGCCC
>CAZFUK010000693.1:1510-3049 GCA_964522005.1 uncultured Anaerolineales bacterium
GCAGCCCTGAGGGGCGCCAAGCTGGAGGCCACGGTAGAAGCACGGCTGGCAGCCCAGGTCCAGCTTGACCACGGTGTGGCGCGACGACGTGGCGGGCGCGTCCAGGCGAGGGGGCCAGCGGCGGGCGGGCGCGCCGTCCCACGGGCCGTAGGCGCGGTCGTTGGAGGGGCCGAAGACGGCGACGACAGGCGTGCCTACGGCGGCGGCGAGGTGCATCGGCCCGCCGTCGTTGGTGAGCAGCAGGTCCATCCGCTGGAGCACTGCGCCCAGTGTCGCCAGGTCGCCCTGGTCGGTCAGGTCGAGCGCGGGGCGCGTCCGCATGGCCTGGACCACCGCCCCCGTCTCATCGCTCGAACGCCCAATGAGGACCACCTGGACGCCGCGCGCCTGGAGGGCGTCGGCCACCTGGGCGAAGCAGGCCGGCGGCCAGCGCCGCGCCAGGCTATAGCCGCCGGAGCCGGGGAAGAGGGCGAGGCGTGATGCGTATTTCGTATTTCGTATTTCGTATTTCGTATTTCTCAGTTCGTCGTCCGTCATCCCTAGCGGGGCCAGGAGGCGGGCCGCTTCGGCGTGGGCAGCCGGGGGAATGGGAAAGTCGAGGACGTTGACCTCGTTGGAAGGAGAGGTTTCCAAAAGGGATGACCGTATCCCCTCTCCCCCTGGGAGACCCTCCATACGGAGGGCAGGGGGCGTAGGGTGAGGGTCTGGATGGTCACGACCTGCGCTCCCAACAGCCGCCTGCGCGACGGCGAGGGCGTACTCGGCTTCGTGGCGCGCGCCGAAGCCCTGGTCGGGGATGCGGTGGGTCAGGGCGAGACCGCGTCCGTTGTCCAGGCCGACGCGGACCGGCGCGCCGCTGGCGAGCAGCAGGGCGTTGAACTTCGCCGCGCCCCACAGAGTCGTGAAGTGGTGCAACACGAGCACCACGTCGTAGCGGCGGGCGCGAAGTTGCGCGCCAAAGGCGGCCACCTGGGCCAGGGCCGAGGGCCGTAGCGCGTCGGTCAGCCGGTCGAAGCCGAACTTGTCGAAAAGGATGACCTCGTCCACCAAGGTCGAGTGGCGCAGGGCCTGCGCGCCGTTGGCCGTCGTCAGGTAGTCCAGCCGGGCCTGGGGATAGGCCTGCCGCAGTCGGCGCAGGGCGGGCGTGGTGAGGAGGACGTCCCCAATGTCGGCCAGTTTGACAGCCAGAATGCGGGGGGCGGTGAGGGCGGTCGTAGCGACTCCAGGGAAGACAGGGTGTGCTGCGGGCTAAGTGTAGCGCGAACCGGGCGGGGAAGCAACTCCTAAAATCCTCCGAAAGTATGATTCTGCGGACTGAACCCTTCACACCCCCTTGACAAAGCCCATTTCACCCAGTATAATCGCCCTCAATATCGTCAGACGAGGACTGGCCTGTGTTTCGATCCGACCGACGTGGTGAGCATACCACCAATTTTATCCTACGCTGCGTCTGTCGCCGGCGGGAGCGTTGAGCGCCTCGCCGGACACGTGACCTGTTGGCTCGAAGACGACCAATACCGACCTGGCGCCCCACGTTCA
>CAZFUK010000694.1:0-3048 GCA_964522005.1 uncultured Anaerolineales bacterium
GGCGCCCTCGGCGCCAGCCCCAGCCGGCGGGCGGCGTCCAGGTAGACCGGCCGCGCCTGGGCAATGCGCTCCGCCAGGCCGGGCGCCTGGCCCACGTCGCCCTGGACGCGGCCCTGCGCCATGAGCTGCGCCAGGGGCAGCTCGCCCAGCCAGAGGCGGTGGACGGCCTCGACGGTCGTCCATACTTCCAGGTCCAGGGGCAGGTTGGGCTGGCCGACCTGCCCGCGCAAGGGCTGGCCGCGCCAGTCGAGGACGAGGTCCGTCCCCAGGTCACCCAGGTGGAAGCCCACGACGAGCGGCGGCTGAGCCAGACGCCGCGCCAGGTCGGGCTGGCGGTTCAGTTGACGGGTTACATCTTTAAACAGGCGGAACAACTGCTCGGTATCGCGGATGGCAGGCATGCGGGAACGCTCCTCTAAGCAATCTCTCAGATTGTACACCCCCTACGCCGAATGGGCAAGATACACGACGCCTGGGCCACCTAACCCCCCGCCCCCCTTCCCTGCGAAGGAAGGGGGAGTTGCAGGGGGACGGCCACCGCGCCCGCATCCCCCCTCCTTTGCTGTATAGACTGGGGACATGGGTGACAGGGGGAGGGGTTCCGACGCGACCCATAAAGGCGTCCCGCCGCCTGGACGGTCCAGACGGCGGGACGGGCAATGATGCACGCAGACCTGACAGGTTTTCAAAACCTGTCAGGTCTGGTGAAGCGTTACGGCACGCGGGTCACGGTCAGGACGCGCAGGATGGGCGGGCGGATGTCCGCGCCCGTGCCACCGCGCCCGTCCCAGGCGAACAACTGCATGCCCTGCTGGTAGAGCGGGTCCTCAAAGGTGCGGAAGGTCACGCGGCCCGAGGTCCGCACGTGCTCCTGGAGCTTGGCGCGCGCTGCTGGGTCGAAGGTGAACGTGTTCGGGCGGCCCGGCCCCAGGTCGGCATCGGTGTACAGCGGCGTCAGGCGGGCGTCGGCGCTGGCGTTGGCCAGGGCGCCGTAGGTGGTGCGGCCGAGGCTGGTGTCCACCGAGGAGGTCAGCATGTCCACGCCCCAGCGGCCTTCGAGCGTCGGGGACATGTAGGAGGCGTCGAGGCCGGTCAGTTCGAGGACGGCCTCTTCGAACTCAACCGTGCTGCCGGCGGTGCCCAGGTTGAACTGGACGATGCCGTTGTAGACCAGCGGGCGGATGGGGCGGTTGTCCACGCCGGTCCAGAGGTCGCCGACGTTGAACTGGACGCCCAGGTCACCCGGTCGGTTGACGATGTAGCCCGAGAGGGTCGGGTTGAAGGTCAGCGCCTGCTGCTCGACGCGGAAGTTGAACGGGAAGCTCAGGTTGATCACATCGGCGTCACGGTCGGGCGGCGCGTTCTCCTGATACAGCAGGAGCAAGCCGCGCTCGGGATAGCGCACACTCTCAGCGCCGAGGAAGCCGCGCGCGTTGGCGTACACGTCCAGCGTGGTGGCGCCGTTGGGGGCGACGGTGATGCTGCCGCTGCCCGGCGCGTTGGTGCGGAAGCGCTGGTCGCGCAGGTTGATGGTGTAGCGGTTGACGGGATAGCCTTCGGCCGTCACCGGGCCGTCTGGCGCCAGGTCTTCATCCGCGGCATCCACGTACCAGGCCCAGGAGAGGACGGCGAAGTCGAAAGCCTGGTTATCGGAGGTGATGCCCAAGGCAGCGGCCGGGAACTTCAGGATGGCGTTGGAGCTATTGACCAGGAAGTCGGTACGGAAGTACGGTCCGCTGGTCCGGCCAGTCCGCAGGTTGATGACGTAGGTGGCGTTGACACCGTTGATCGCACCGGCCCGCCGGCCGACGTCATCGTTGAAGGCCCAGTAGTCCCACGTGCCATCACGGTTCGCGTCAACGAAGATGTTGAACCGTGTTTCAAGCATGAGCGTGCGCGCGCCGTGGGTCTTGATGCCAAAGTCTAGCGTCGGTCCTGAGGTGGGGTTGGGGGTGCCGGTGCTGGGCAACGGCGTCCCGGTGCCGGCGCGTACCCCGACGTACTGCACATCGTAGGGGCCTTCCACATCCGTCTCATTGGGATCGGAACCCACCAGCGCGAAGACTTCGGCGGTGCCGGAGTAGGCGGAGGTGTTGGTCAGGCGGATGTGCGCCGCGTCCTCAGCCCCGAAGCCCGTCAGGCTCACCGAGTTGGCGCCGGCATCTACAGCCGAGGCCCGGCGGGCCAGGGTGTAGACGGGCACCTGGATGTTGTCGCCCGCGCCGCCGACTTCGGTGATGCGGACCGCGCCCGAGATCTCGCTGCGGCTAAACGCGGCCGCGTAGGTGATGGGGTCGGCCGCCGCGGCATTGCTGATACCGTAGGGCGGTAGGCCCGAGGCAACGATGTTGATGGTGACGCTGACCGTGCGCGTCTCGCCCGCACCCAGGGTGACGGTCGTCGGCGAGACGGTCACCGTGGAACCGGCGGGGGCGGTCGCCGGGTCGGTAAAGGCGAAGCTCAGGTTGTACGTGCGTGAGCTGCTGCCCTTGTTGGCGAGAACAATGGACTTTGTCTCAGTCGCCGTGTTCACCACGGCCTTGAAGCCGAAGGAGACACTGCCGATCTGGTCGGGGGCGTAGGCGACGGTCGTGTTGCGAACCCCCTTGTAGACGTCGACCATGCCGGCGCCCTGGCGGCTCACGGAGACAACGGGTGTGGTGCCGTTGGGAAGCTGGGTCCGTACATTCGGGTTGGCCGTGTTGGTCAACCCGGCCTCCAGTTCCTGGGCGGTCCAGCCGGGGTGGGCCTGCTTCATGAGCGCCAGCGCGCCCGCGATGTGCGGGGCGGACATGGACGTCCCGCTCTCAAAGACCCCCTGGTCGCCCGTGCCCGCGGCGGCTGAGAAGATGCTCGAGCCAGGGGCGGTGATGTCAGGCTTGAGGCTGCTGCCGACGATGGAGGGGCCACGGCTGGAGAAGCCGGAGATGTAGCCCGACACGTCCGACGCGCCTTCCATGGACAGGGTGACACGCAGGCCGCCAGCCTGGGCAGCATCGCGGAGAATGACGCCACTGGTGTTGGTGACGTACACCGTGGGAACGGTGA
>CAZFUK010000695.1:0-3041 GCA_964522005.1 uncultured Anaerolineales bacterium
GGAGGAGCGCGTCTACCGCCTGCGCTGCGTCGAAGCCTGGTCAATGGTCATTCCGTGGGTCGGCTTCCCGCTGGCGAGCCTGCTCAAGCTGGTCGAGCCGAAGCCCGAAGCCAGGTTCGTCAAGTTCGTGGGCGTCGTGCGGCCCGACGAGATGCCCGGCCAGCGCTTCCCCATGCTGGACTGGCCATATGTCGAGGGGCTGCGCGTGGACGAGGCCATGCACCCGCTGACCATCCTCGCCACGGGCATGTACGGCAAGCCCCTGCCCGTCCAGGACGGCGCGCCTATCCGGCTGGTTGTGCCCTGGAAGTACGGCTTCAAGAGCATCAAGGCCATCACCCAGATTGACCTGACCACGACCATGCCCGCCACCACCTGGGTCAAGGCCAACGCCAGCGAGTACGGCTTCTACGCCAACGTCAACCCCAAGGTGGACCACCCGCGCTGGTCGCAGGCCAGTGAGCGGCGCATCGGGACCACGGGCCGCCGCCCGACCCTCATGTTCAACGGCTACGACAAAGAGGTGGCGTCCCTCTACACCAACCTCGACCTGGTCAAGAATTACTGATGGCCGGCCCGCGTCCTCGCGCCCCCCGCCCGCCGCGCGCCCGACCGGTGACGCTGCGGGATCGGTGGCTCACCCTGCTGGTGCACGGTGGCGCGCTGACGACGCTGGCCGTCGTGGCCTGGCTCTACCTCACGAACCGGCTGGGGGTGGACATCGTCAACGGCGTCTACTACTATACCGGCCGCATCGCCCTGATTCTGCTGGCCCTGAGCCTCGCCGCCACCCCTATCAACATCGTCTTTGGCTACTCCAAAGCCCTCCTCGTGCGGCGGCCGCTGGGGCTGTACGCCTGCCTGTTCGCCGTCCTCCACTTCGCCAACTTCATCGGGCTGGACTACGGCTTCGACCTGCGCCTGGTCTTGCAGGACGCCGTCCTCAACAAGCCCTACATCATCGTCGGCCTGCTCGCCCTGCTCATCCTGCTGGCCCTGGCCTTGACCTCGACCCAGGGCTGGAAGCGGCGGCTGAAACGAGGCTGGACCCGGCTGCACCGCCTGGTCTACCTGGCCGCGCTGCTGGCCGCGCTCCACTTCTTCTGGCAGGCCAAAGTGCCCGAACGCCCCGAGCCGCTGGTCTACGGCGCGGTATACCTCGCCTTGCTCGCCGTGCGCCTCCCGCCGGTCCGCCGCTGGCTCGTCCGGGCCCGGCAGGGCCGAAGCGAGGGCAGACTAGTAGTCTGACAAGCATAAGACGACAGGTCGTAGTGGCGACTTTAGTCGCGCTTGGGCGGCTGAAGCCGCTACTACCAACAATGCAACTTAGGCTTGCCAGACATATGGTCATGATCGAAGATTAGTGCTTGAGGATGAGCGATGAGGAACAGGTGTCACATGCAGTATGTGACACCTGTCCTGTTTAAATGCCGACTCCCAACGTGACACGGCTCTCATGACAAGGTGATGGCTCATCGGGTATGATGGGACCAGAACCACACTGAGAGAGTCAAGGAGGGAACGATGTCGGCTGTCATGTCCTCTTCGCCCGCGACCCCAAGCGGCCTCCGCCAGGCGCTCGCTCGGCGCCCGTTGCTCGCCTACTTCGGCCTGGCGTTCCTCGGCACCTGGGGCTTCTTCTCACCCATTCTCCTATCGCGCCAGGGCCTCGGCGTGTGGAATGTGGACCTCCCCGACGCCCTGGGCCTGCTCCTGTTCTTCCTGGCGACGTACACCGGCCCGCTGGCCGCCGCCTTCGTCGTCACGGCGGCTGTCGAAGGACGGGACGGCGTCCACCGGCTGCTGGGGCGCATCGTCCAGTGGCGCGTCCACCCCGCCCTGTACTTGCTCGTCCTGCTGGGCTACCCGCTCGTCTTCACCGTCGGCGGTATCCCCTGGTTCGGCACGGCGCCCCTGGCGACGCTCCTGCGCCAGTGGCCCCTGTACTTCACCGCCTTCCTGCCCAACGTGGCGCTGGGCCTGCTCCTGCCGGCGCTGGGCGAGGAGACGGGCTGGCGCGGCTTCGCCCTGCCGCGCTTGCAGGCGGGCTACGGCCCGATTGTCGGCAGCGTGATGCTGGGCAGCCTCCACGCCTTGTGGCACCTGCCGGTCTACTTTGTGCCAGGCGCCATCCTGCCGGGCGCGTTCAGCCTCCAGGCCTTCATCGCCAACTCGTGCGCCATCGTCGTGTCCACGCTGCTCTGGACCTGGCTGGTCAACCAGGCGGGCGGCAGCGTCCTGTTCGCCATGCTGGTCCACGCCACGAGCAACGCCACCTCGGCGCTCATGGGCACCCTGCTGGCGAACGCGACGGGCGACCCGTGGATGGGGACGAAGATCCTGGGCGTGTGCGTCCTCGTGCTCATCATCGCCACGCGCGGCCGGCTCGGCTACCGAATTGACGCTACGAAGTAGCTATGGCGACTCCCCTCTCCCAGAGGGAGAGGGGAGTCTGAAAGAGGATAACCATGTCTAGCTCAACCCTGGTTACACCGTCTGATACGACACACTCTGGCCCCCTGGCCTGGGTCAGGCGTCATCCCGTGGCCGCCCTGTTCGCCCTGACCTACCTGTTCCTGTGGGGCGTCATGCTCCCCCAACTGGCCGCCCTCTACGGGTGGCTGCCCAACGTGGTGAGCCAGCCCGTGGCCCTGGTGTTTGGCGCGTTTGGCCCGCTGCTGGCCGCCTTCATCACCGTCGCCCTGAGCGAGGGTCGCGCCGGGCTACGCGACCTGCTGGGGCAGGCGCTTCGCTGGCGGGTCGGCCTGCCGTGGTACGCCGTGGCGCTGCTTGGGCCGGCCGCCTACATGCTGGCGGGGGCCGGGCTGGAAGCCCTGGTACGTGGTCAGGCCCCGGCCATACCGGCGGCGAGCATGCCCCTGACCGACGTGGCGACGACGTTTGTCCGCCTGCTGCTGCTGGGCATGGTCCTGAACACCGAAGAGTTTGCCTGGCGCGGGGTCGCCCTGCCCCGCTTGCAGACGCACTACGGCGCGCTGGTCGGTACGCTGATTCTGGCGGTGGTCGAAGGCGTCGTCCAC
>CAZFUK010000696.1:0-3028 GCA_964522005.1 uncultured Anaerolineales bacterium
GCAGGAACCAGGTGCCGCCTCGGAAGACGGCGGGCTTGGCCGAGGGGCGCGGGGTCGCCGTGGACGTCGCCGTCGGAGTCGAGGTTGCCGTTGGTGTTGTGGTCAGCGGCGGCGTGGTGGCCGTCGCAGTGGCGGTCGCCGTCGGTGTCGTGGTGGCCGTCATGGTCGCGGTCGGCGGCGTAGTGGATGTACCCGTAGCGGTGGGCGTCGGTGTCGTGGTGGCCGTCATGGTTGCGGTCGGCGGCGGCGTGGTCGCCGTCGGTGTCGTGGTCGCCATCGCGGTGGCGGTCGGCGTCGGTGTCCTGGTCGGCGTCAGCGTTTGGGCCGGGGTGGCCGTCGCCGTGCGCGTAGCCGTGCGGGTGGGGGTGAGGGTCGTCGTCGCCGTCGGCCGCGTCGCCGTCGGGGTCACGGTGGGGTCGCCGCAACAGGTGTACGGGCCGAGCAGGTAGGCGTTGGTCAGCGCGACACCGTCTATCCACCAGCCTGCGCCGCCCACACTCGAATCGGAGCCGAACCGCCAGCGCAGCCCGACCTGTTGACCCACCGCCGAGGCGGGTAGGTTGACCACCGTCGTCACGTAGCCGCCCGAGTTGCCCGACCACGCCTGCCGCCCGGCCAGTGGGTTGGAGTAGCTGGAGGAGATAGTGCGGTTGTAGCCGCCCTGGGCGAAGCTGCCGCCCGCCGCCACAATGTCCTGGAACGCGCCGCCGCCGGTCTGTATCTCCAGCGTCCCGCCGTCGTAGCCCGCGCCGTTGGCGTTGGACGAGGCTTCGGTATCGTAGCGCTGGCGGAAAGTCAACTGAGCGTTGGCGCCGCTGATCTGCATGACCGTCGTCAGGGCGTTATCCACGGGACTGCTCGGATCGGGCGCGAAGGCGGCATTGGGCGCGCTGTCGGCATTAGTGGTGGTCGTCTGCCACGCGCTCCCCAGCCCCGTCACCACCGCCGACCAGCCGACCGGCAGCGCGGGCGCCGTCACCCCATCGAAGCTCTCGCCGGGCACGGGCGAGGGCGTGCCCAGGGTGTAGACAAACTGGACCAGGCCCAGGTTCGCCGCGCCGTCCTGGAGTTGGAGTGTCGCCACGAATTGCCCGCCGCACGCCAGCGCGCCGTCCGTGGTAAAGGTGAAGGGGCGGCTGACGGCTGCCCCGCCGCCAGTCAAGACGCCGTAGGCCTGCGGAGCGCTGGGCGCGAGGACTCCGCCCGTCGCCAGCAGCGTCGCGGTCAGGTTCGTCGTGTTGACCGCGCCCGTATTCTGGAGCGCGAAGTTGACAGTGACCGTCTCGTTCCGATCCAGCACGCCGTTGCCAGGCGCGCAGCTCTCGGCGGTGAGGGCCGAGCCGGCCGACTCAACCACCGTGACCGGCCCTTCCACGGCGTTGGCGACCACCAGGGCGTAGTCCTGGTCCAGCGCGCCCCCCACGTTGGGCACGCCATCGCCCGCGATGTTGGCCGCCTTAACGCGCACCAGGAACGCGCCGCCGACGCCCGCCGGCAGGATGACGCTCTCGACGTTGTTCTTGTCGTCCCGCACGCCGCCCGTCGTCGAGGTCGCGCCGGCGAAGACGTTGCCCTTGTAGACCTGCCCGCCGACCACCACTTCCAGGTCCAGGTCGTTGACGTAGGCCGCGCCCGTGGTGGGGCCGGGGGCGTCGGTCCAGGCCAGCGTGACGCGGAAGGGCTTCGCTGTGTCGTTGATGGTGCCCATGACCGTGCGGGTCTGGCCGCTGGCGGTGAAGCGGTCGGCGGCGAGTTGGTCGCGCAGAATCGTCGGCGTCGTGAGCAGGTCAAACGCCTGGTCCAGGTTGACCATGCCCATGCCCTGGCTGTTCGACCACAGGTTATCGTTGGCCCCCACGCCGGTCAGGTAGCGCGCCGTCGCCATCAGGGCGGCCTTGGTCATGGCGGCGCTGGGCGCGCTGCGCCCGGCGTTGACAAACGCCTGCCGCACCAGCGCCGCCGCGCCCGCCACGGCCGGTGTCGAGTGGCTCGTGCCCGTCGAGGCGGTGTACCACTGCTGGCCGAGCGGGAAGTAGTGGGACGACGAGGGGCCGCCGCACACGCCGGTTCCGTCGAAGCAGGTCCCCGCCTCGCCATTGCTGGGCGAGGCCGACGTCTTCTGGAACACGCCGCCGGTGATGTGCGTGCCGGGCGCGACGAGGTCAGGCTTGTGGCGGCCATCGGCCGTCGGCCCCCGACTGGAGAAGGTCGCCATATCGTTGGCGCTGTCGGCCTCGCCGTCCCCCGTGCCGCAGGCATCGGCGCTGCCAAACGCCTGCACGCCCTCGCTCGCGCCGACCGTAATCACGTTCTTGGCGTTGCCCGGCGAGCCAACGGTCCGGGTGACGCCGCCCGCGTTGCCGGCCGCGAAGACGATGACCATCTCCTGGTTACCCGCCTGGGGCACGGCGGCCGTGGCGGGCTGGGCATCGCGCACCAGGGCATCATACGCCTGGTCGTCGGGGTCATAGCCGCCGGCGGTGTTGGCGCCCCACGAGTTAGAACTGACCCGCGCGCCATCGCGGTAAGCGCGGGATTGGAGGTCGGGGTAGCTGGGGTCGGTAAAGCTGTTGGTGTCAAAGATCACCGACGAGCCAAGCTTGACATACGGCGCGACGCCCAGGCCGTAGCGAAAGCCCTGGGCATCGGCGTGGGGGAAGCCGCCGGCCAGCAGCGCATCGGAGACATAGCCGCCCACGATGTGGGCATTGATCGTGCCGTGGCCGTCGCAACCCTGGAGCGTACTGGAGGCATTGGGCGTCCCTTCGAGGCGAGTGTAGATGACGCGGCTGGTCGCGCCCATCACCCCGAGGGGGTACAGGGCGAAGTGGTTGGGCAGGCTGGTGGCATTGTCAATGCCGCTGTCGCTCACATCCACCGCGAAGTCGAAAGGCGCGGGGCCGATGCCTTTGGACGCCAGCCAGGCTAAATAGTTGCCGGGCGTCGGCCCATTGCCCGTGAGTTGGCCGGAGACGATACGGTCCTGGCGCTCATCGTACTGGCGGGGGGTGATGCGCTCGCGGATGGA
>CAZFUK010000697.1:0-3027 GCA_964522005.1 uncultured Anaerolineales bacterium
GACGTGGCGAAGACGCCAGCGGCCAGGTGACGTCGGACGACAGGGGCAGGAGGGCGAGCGTGGATGCGCCGAGACGCGGGGCCAGGGGCGCCAGACGCCGGCCAGCGGCCGCGGCCTGGCCGGCAAGCTCACGGGCATAGGCCGGGCCATGCAGCCGCGCCATGACCAGCCCCCAGATGGTCAGGATGCCGCCGACTTGCAGGACAGCGTTATAGACGGACGGGTCGCCGGTCCAGGTGTGGACCATCGGCTGCAGCCGTACCGAGGCCATAATGATGAAGAGTTGCAGGCCGTAGGCGAGCAGGGCGTGCTGGCCCAGGGGGAGCAGCAGCCAGCCCAGGCCGCGCATGACGGCGCGCCCACCCAGGCTCACCAGGGCAAACGCGAAGCTGAAGACGAGGCCAAACACCAGGAGCCGCCCCAGGCCGACGTTGGGCTTGACATAGAGTTGCGCGATCGCCAGGTCGCGGTAGGGCGAGCCGGAGAAGAAGGCCAGCTCGGTGCGAAACAGGTGGATAAACCAGGCCAACGCCAGGCCGCAGCCGACCAGGACGACCAGGCGCGGGATGCGCCCCAGGAGACGCGCCAGGCCCTCGCGGTGGAAGCCGACCACCAGGCCGGTGATGAACAGAACCTGCCAGGCGGTGACGGGGAAGACGGTGTTGCTGGCGACGGGCCAGGGCAGTTCCAGGCCGCCGGGGTTCTTCTGCCACACCGCCCACAGTCCCCACGACAGGAGCAGGACGAGCGGGCTGAAGCCGCGCGCCATCAGGACGAGCAGGGGGCCGGTGGCGATGACCAGGAAGGTATAGAGCAGGAGAACATCGGTCAGATAGTACGCCTGGTGGAGGGTCAGCACGCCCCACAGCCACTGGGCTACGTTGACATCGGCCATGCCATCGTTCCACGGCATCTGGAAGAGGGCCGAGGCGGCCGCGAAGAGCAGGGTGAGCGCGACGGTCTGGAGGTAGAGGGTGCGGGCGCGGTGGAGGCTCTTGAGCAGGACGGCGCGCAGGCCCTGGCGGGCGGCGATGCGCCGATAGACCAGCCCCATCACCAGCCCGGAGATGAACACAAAGGCCTCGGCGGCGGAGATGTAGAACTGATTGCCGCCCGTGATGGGGTAGAGCCAGGAGGTTTCGCCGCCGATGTGATTGACGACCATCACAAAGACAGCATAGCCACGCAGCAGGTCAAAGCGCAGGTCGCGCTGGCTGGGCCGGGTGGATGACGGGGGCGGGGCCGAATGAGCCGCCGAGGAAATCATTGCCTGTGTCATGACGCCTTCCCTATGCTTCATTGCTCAGTCTATGCTCAATCGCTACGTTTCGGTGGTCTATCCAGAACTAGAGCTATACAGAAAGAGTGTGGGCCAGGGGGTGATTGCTTACCTCGGTTTGACCCCTGCCTGGAAGCAATCATCAATAGCAAGGGGCAAGCCAGGGGCCAGGGTGGCAGGCGCTATATCATCACGACAACGAGGTTGAGACCGCCAGGCGGCGGAAGAGGTTCGCCCCCATGTGAGTGACGGAAGCGGACTGGAGATGGAGGTTGAAGGCACTACCTAACACGATTGAGACAAGCCAAAAGTTTCACCCAAACAAGTGGACCGGCTCCAGGCTTTGGCCCCTCATCGGGGTCAGTTCCTGAAGCCGGTCCAGGGTGACGGGTGGCTCTCCCAAGACGCGGTCAGACGCGCGCTCTGGGTAGGCCGGGCTTACCCGGCGAAAGTGACGCCCTCGGTCTCCTCCTCGCCCGCCTGGGTCCGCTTGACGACGAACTCCGCCGGGCGGATGAGCAGCATGGGCAGACCGCCGCGGCGCAGCACGTCGAGGGCCACGCTGCCGAACAGTGCGCGGGGCAGGCCGGTACGGCCGTGGGTCGCCATGACAACGAGGGCCGCGTCGGCGCTGTACTCCTCTTCCAGGATGGACTGGACGATGTCGCCAGAGCGCAGGTCGGTGCGCACGGTCAGCCCTAGCTGGCGCATATTGTGAGCCAGGCCGGCGATGTAGGTCTCAATCTCCTGCTGCTCTTTCGTCAAGCGGCGGCCCACCTGGTCCGGATGGGTGATAATGTCCGCTTCGGTGAGAATGGGTGGCTCGTAGACATGCATCAGGGCCAGTTCGCCCTGGAACGCCTGGGCGAAGGCCATGGCGTGGGGCAGGGCCTCCTCGGCGAAGCTTGAGCCGTCGAGGGGCACCAGGAAGACGGGATGCGGCTGGCTGAGGGGGGTCAGGGCGTCCTTGACGCCCGCGCGCAGGAGCAGGATGGGCACCGGGCTGTGGTGCAGCAGGGCCTCGGCGACGGAGCCGTAGACCAGGCGGCCCAGTCCTGACCGCCCGTGGGTGGTCATCACCACCAGGTCGGCGTTGCGCAGGTTGATTTCGTCCAGGATACCCTCGACCGGCGGGGCGTAGGGCACGCCGACTTCGACCTTCAGGCCGGACGCGATGAGCGGGGCGGCCTTGGTCTTGAGGTACAGTTCGACCTCGTCCATGGAGGTCACCTGGGCGTCGCTGAGGGTCGCGCCGGGCAGGGTGGCCATGTAGACGGCCTGGGTCAGGACCAGCGTGGCGTCCAGAGGTTTCGCCAGAGCGGCTGCGACCGGGATGGCCTGCTCGCTGATCGCTGACCCATCCAGTGGCACGAGAATGGTTTTATACATCACGATACTCCTTGTGTATCAGTCTGTTTGACTCTAGGCTGTTTAAGACCGTTAGGGTCTGGAAGTCTCGAACAGTTCGGTCGGTGGCATCTCGTCGCTCAGCCCGGTGGGGCGAACGAGCAGGATGGGGCATCGAGTATGGCGTACTACGCTGAGGGCGACGCTGCCGGCCAGCAGCTGCCGTAGGCCCGTGCGCCCATGCGTGCTCATGACTATCAGGGTGGAGGGGTGCGCCTCCGCTACAATCGCTTCGGCGGGGGCGTCCAGCCGCTGCACTGTTTCGACCGTCAGCCCGTCGCGTCGCAGCGCCTCGGCCTGGGCGGCCAGATAGCTCGCCGCGTGCCCCGCGCCCGACTCTC
>CAZFUK010000698.1:0-3020 GCA_964522005.1 uncultured Anaerolineales bacterium
CCGCCGGGGACGAGGGCGGCGGGCGTCAGGTCACGGCCGATGAACAGGTGGGCGATCTCGTAGACGACGGACTTGCTGGTGTAGAACGAAGTCACCGGCTCCAGCGTCCGCGCGTCGTAGCCCACCTCCTCGCGCAACTCGCGCCGCGCCGCCTCCTCCAGCGTCTCGCCCGGCTTCATGCCGCCGGTCGGCATCTCCCAGCGATGGTTCTCGCCAAACACATAGCGGTACTGCCGCACCATGACCACGTGGTCAGGGTCCACGAAGGGCAGCACGCCGACACACTCGCCGCACTCGACAACGCCGTAGACCGTCTCGCGGCCGTTGGGCATGACGGCGATGTCCTCGCGCAGGCGGAGCCAGGGGTTCTGATAGACCTGCCGCGAGGCGCGGGTGGACCAGGGGAGGGGTGGCATAGGGACCTTGCTCTCAGAACTTGTACAGGTGGTGTTTCAACTCAAACGCCTGGTCCTGCTGGCTGAAGGCCTGGAACTCGCTACGCTTGACGGTCAGGTAGGCGGCGGCGAGGGTGGGACCCAACGCCGCCATAAGTACGGCGTCGCGTTCCAGGGCGTCCAGGGCCTCGGCCTGGGTCTTGGGGTAGCGGTGGATGCCGCGCTGCTGCCGCTCGGCCTCGCTGTAGAAGCCGGGGTCGGTGAGGGTGGGGGGGCCGGGGTCGAGTTGACGGGCCACGCCGTCGAGGCCGGCGGCGATGAGGCCGCCCAGGGCCAGGTAGGGGTTGTTGCTGGGGTCGCTGGCCTTGAGTTCCAGGTTGACGGAGCTAGCCTCGTGGCCGCGATAGCCCGACACGACGCGGACGGCGGCCTCGCGGTTGTCCGGTCCCCAGGCGGTGTAGGCGCTGCTCCAGAAGTGGGGCTGGAGGCGGCGGTAGGAATTGAAGCTGGGGGCGGTCAGGGCCAGCAGGCCGGGCAGGTGGTGGAGCACGCCGGCCATGAAGTGGTAGGCGAGATGGCTCAGGCCGTAGCGGTCGTCAGGGCTGTAGAACAGGTTGGTCCGCAGTTCAGGGTCCCAGGCGCTGAAGTGGAGGTGGCAGCCGTTGCCGGCCAGGTGGGGGAAGGGCTTGGGCGCGAACGAGGCGAACCAGCCGTGCTGCCGCGCCACGCCGCGCACCGTCTCGCGGTAGATGACCTGGTTGTCGGCGGCGCGCAGGTCGGGCGCGTGGCGGATGGGCATCTCCTGCTGGCCGTGGCCGTGCTCGGGGTAGAAGGCGTCCACCTGGATTCCCTGGGCCTCGAAGGCGGCGATGATGTCGTCTATGATGGCGGCGGACTCGTCAAAGGCGACGGTGCCGAAGCAGACGCCCTCGTCAATGGGGGCGTAGCCGCCCTGGCCGTCGGGCCGCACCAGGGTGAACTCGTTCTCGAACGCCGCCTGAATGGTCAGCCCGGCGTCCCGCGCCTGGTCGCGCATGCGCTTGAGGAAGCCGCGCGGGCAGGCCGCCCAGGGCTGGCCGTCGAGGGTCTGCATGTCGGTGAGCAAGGCGGCGCTGTGGGGGGCGTAGGGCAGGATGACGAAGGTGTCGGGGTCGGGAACGAGGCGGATCTCGCCGACGGCGGTCAGCCCTTCGACCGGCTGGAGGACGTCGAGCATGTTCATGGCCTGCATGGCGCGTGTCAGGCCCATGCCCGTGGTCAGCCGCTCGGTCAGGAAGGCGGCATGGGTGGCCTTGCCGCGAATGAGGCCGCCGTTGTCGCAGTAGAGGAAGCGAATGAGGCGGATGTTGGCGGCCTGGACGGCCTGCACCACCTGTTCCGGTAGCATGGACACCCTCCTTGAGATGGACCCCTCCCCGTCCCCTCCCCTACGAAGGGAGGGGGGATGCGGGCGAACGCTTACTTGAGCAGGGCCAGCAGTCGGTCAGGGTAATCGGTGTTGATCCCCTCGACGCCCAGGGCCAGAATACGGCGCAGATCGGTCTCCTCGTTGATCGTCCAGGGCTGGACGGCCAGCCCCCGTCCCCGCGCGGCGGCGATGAAGCGCGGGGTGAGCACGTGGATGCCGCCGCTGCTCTCCGGCACCTGGAGCGAGTGGTAGACGGGGCTGTAGGCAGCGCTCAGCCCCAGCAGGCTCAGGCCGTAGAAGACCCTCACCTCGTCCTCAGTGGCCGACGTGGCGACTTCGGGGCACTCGCGGCGGAAGGCGTCCATGTTGGCCTGACGGAACGAGCTAATGAGAATCTTGTCCTGCATTCCGTAGCGGCGGATGAGGGCACAGAACGGGACGGCGATGTCGGGCGGGGTCTGCTTGATTTCGACGCCGAAGCGCTTGTCGGGGAAGGTCTGGAATAGCTCTTCGAGGGTGGGCACCGTGACGCCCTGGCCGCGATAGGGGTAGGTCTGGCCCTCGTCGGTGGTGAAGCGGTAGGCGGCGTCGAGGCGCTTGATGTCGGCCAGTGTCAGGTCACGGATGGCGCCCTGGCCGTTGGTGGTGCGGTCTACCGTCTCGTCGTGCATCAGGACGAGGGCGCCGTCGCGGGTCATGTGCATGTCGGTGTCGAGGACATCGGCGCCTAGCTCGGCGGCGTGGCGGAAGGCGAGCAGGGTGTTGCTGGGGCGGATGCCCTCGCCGCCCTGGTGGGCGAAGACGAGGGGGCGGTGCTCGCCGGGACGGGCCGCGAACCACGGGTGGGGCGCGACGCGGCGGGCGGTCAGGGCGCCGACGGCGAAGACGAGGACGCCGAGGCCGACGAGGATGAGGAGGGCGAGACCGAGACGGCGTAGCAGGCGCATGAGCGGCTTTCCAGGTGGATGACAGGGCCGGTGGGGGCGGGGGTCGCCCGCAGCGCGGATTATAGCGCAGGCCGCGCCAGAGGACAAGCGGCGGGGGGTGACCTAACCCCCCGGCCCCCTTCCCTCGTAGGGAAGGGGGAGCCGACCTGGGGCGAGGTCACCTCGCTCGCGTCCCCCCCTCCCTTTTTAGGGGAGGGGCTGGGGGAGGGGTCCGCCCTCGCACCTAACCCCCCGCCCACCACCGACCACGAACCACCGACCACAGACCAC
>CAZFUK010000699.1:0-3018 GCA_964522005.1 uncultured Anaerolineales bacterium
GGCCACGCGCCGGGCGCGCTCCAGAAGCGCCACCGCCTCCGCGCGGCGTCGGCGCAGATCAGCCTCACGGGCCACCGTGAGACGCGCGCGGCACTCGGCCAGGCCAGGGTGCTGCGGGTCAAGCGTTTCAGCGGCGTTGAGCCCCTGGTCGGCCTCGTCATAGCGACCCTGGCCGACCAGTAGGTCCACTTCCGCCAGAAGCTGCCGCATCTTCTCGGCGCGTTCGGCGGCCGCCTGGCGAGCCAGCCGCCGCTCCTCGAACGCCGTGTACGCCTGGCGGAGGGCGGGGTCGTGGGGCAGCAGATTCAAGGCGGCATGCCACGCCTTCAGCGCGCCCGTGTCGTCACCAGCCTCCTCGTGGGTCACCGCCTCGACCCGACCCCGCTCCGCCTCTTCCCGCGTGCGCCGCTCGGCCTCCCATTGGCTGAGCAGCGCGGGCCAGTCCGGGCGATCCGGCAGCAGGCTCATGGCTTGCCGCAGCAGATTCTCGGCATCCATGGGCCGCCCGGCGTGGTACGCCTGACGCGCCGCCGTCTCAAAGGACAGCGCCTCGTCGCGGTCGTGGACCAGACGTTGGACGGCATCCGCCAGGGCCTGGAGATCCTCGCGCTCGGGCAGCAGGGCCTGGGCTTCCTGGTAGCACACCAGCGCCTGGTCCAACTGCTCCGCGCCCTCGGCCTCGCTGCCACGCAAGCGTAGGTCATCCACCCGCGCTTCGAGCGTTTGCCACAGCGCATGCTGGGCCGCGTCAAGTGGGGAAGGCTGGGGATACTGCTCACGGGCCGTCTCTAGCAGACGCCGCGCGTCCAGCAGGCGTCCGGCCGCCGCTGCCTCATTCACCTGGCGCACCACGGTCTCAATCGCCTGGGCGTCCTGGTCCCGCCGATCCAGCTCATCCTGCCACTGGGCTACTTCGGGCAGGTCAGGCTCCAGCGCGGCGAGGCGGGCCAGGGCTTCCCGCGCCTGGTCCACCTCGCCCTGTCGCAGCGCCGCCCGCGTTTTCGCGCGCCAGCGCCCCACCTCTTGCAGATGGTGCTGCCGCGCCTCCAGGCTATCATACGTCTGGCGCAGCGTGGGGTTAAACGGGTCATCCTTGAGGGCCAACTCCAGCAGGTTGAGGGCGGCCTGGGGCTGCCCGTCCTCGACCCTGGCCTTGGCCTCGCGGAGGACGTGCTCGCTGCGCTGCCTGACTAGCCGCTGCCGCTCCACCTCATCCAGCAGCCGAACGATTTCATCGTCGTCGGGGAAGCGGAGCCGGCCCGCCCGCAGCTCGCGCTCCGCCGCGTCCAGATCACCCGCCGTCATGAGTTGGCACGCCTCGCGCACCAGCCGACGCAGCTCGACGGGGTCGGGTGGGGAGAGCGTCGCGGGCGGCTCGGCATCGCCTGCCGAAGGGCCTTCGATGGACGCCGGGCTTTCGGGTGGCTCCGTCGCTGGCTCGACGGAGGGGGCGGGGCGGGACGTGCCGCCCTCCTCAACGGTCTCAACCGCCGGGGCGAGGCCGCCCGCCCAGGCCCGCGCGGTGACGCTGTCCGGGTTCTGGCGGAGGGCGCGGTCGAACCACTCACCGGCCGAAGCGGGGTCACCAGTCTGCCAGGCCAACCGCCCCAGCAGGCTCAGAATGGCATCGCTGGCGTGGTCTTGCTGGTAGGCGACCGTCAGCCGCTCAGCCGCCGCCTCGGCGTCCACCTCAAGCGCGCGGGCCAGTTCAGTGGCGGCAGCGTCGGTCTGGCCGCGCTCCGCCAGCAGAATGGCGTGCCAGACACGGCCGGTCACCAGGGTCGGGTCCAGGGCCAGGGCACGGCGGTACAGGGCGTCGGCTTCGGGGTAGCTGTACAGCAGATGCGCGGTGTAGGCCTGCTCCAGCAGCGCTTCCGGCTCGGCATCGCCCTCGCCATCCAGGGGCCAGTCCGACGACAGGAGTAGGGGTGAGGCTAACTCGGCCATGCGCGTCCCCTGCTAATATCGGCTCGCCCCGACGGACGAGTCCACCAGGTTGTCCACCACCGCCGCTTCGGCCGTGGGCGCCGCCAGGGCCGTCTCCTCCGCCTCGTGCCGCCCATTGCCCGCCGCCTCACCGCCCGCGCTCTGGGTCGGCGGGGCGAGGCGAGCGGCCAGGGCGGGGTCATCGGGGTCAAGGGCGGCCGCCCTCTGCCACTGGACGACGGCGTCGGCATGCCGCCCGGCCTGGGCCAGCCAGTCCCCATAATCGCGCAGGCTGGGAACATGCTCGGGGTAGACGTCGAGGGCCTCCCTGAACAGCGCCTCTTTATCGGCCGGCTCGGGCTTGACCAGGGCCGTCGCCCAGGCCAGCTCGGCCTCCTGAATCAGCCGCAACGGTTCCTGGATCTTCGCGTAGGACGCCTGGAAGTCGGCGTTGTCTGGCTCCAGGTCCACAGCCCGCTTGAGATACGGCTCGGCCAGGTCATAGCGGTGGCGGCCGGCAAGTAGTTCGCCGTAGCGCCAGTTCAACGGGGCATTGTCAGCCGCCAGGACCAGCGCGCGCTTGAGCGCGCCCTCGGCCTCGCGGGTCTGGCCTGCCTGGAGCAGCAGGTCCAGGTAGGGGTTGAGGGCCAGCGCGTAGTCGGGCTGCTGGGCCAGCGCCTCGCCGTACTGGGCCAGCGCGTCCTCGGTCCGCCCCTGCTCCTGGAGGAAGCGGCCATAGGCGGCGCGGCCCTCGACGCTCGCCGCCACGTGCGGTGGGCGCTGCTGATAGTGCGTCTCCACCGAGCCAGGGTCAATGCGAGACAGATGGGCCAGGTAGTGGCCCGCCTCCATCGGCCGACCCTGGCGCTCCAGCAATTGGGCGAAGCGGCTGAGGGTGGGCACGTGGTCGGGGTCAATGGCGAGGGCTTTGCGATAGGCGTCCTCGGCCTCCGGGTAGTTGCCCTCCCGTTCGGCCTTGCGCCCCAGCGCCAGCGCCAGCAGCGCGTCGTTGAAGCGCTGGTCGCGCACCTCGGCCTCGTCGCACGCCTGGCGGATGGCCTCGTCGGAGGGTTCCAAGTCACGCGCCCGGCG
>CAZFUK010000700.1:0-3013 GCA_964522005.1 uncultured Anaerolineales bacterium
CCCGCGCGGCCATCTCGACCGGCCCCGTCACCAGCGCCCGGCCCGGCTGGTTGCCGCCGTGGTGGCCGAACTTGAGCTTGTACGTTGTCCCGCCCACGGCCAGCCCCATGAGTTGATGGCCCAGGCACACGCCGAACAGGGGCACGCGGCCCAGCAGCGCGCGCACATTGCCCACGGCGTAGTCAAGGGCGGCGGGGTCGCCTGGGCCGTTGGACAGGAACACGCCATCGGGGGCGAGCGCCAGCACGTGGGAGGCGGGCAGCGTGGCCGGGACGACGGTGAGGCGGCAGCCGCGCACCGCCAACTCGCGCAGCAGGTTGTGCTTGACGCCGTAGTCGTAGGCGACGACATGGAACGGGGCGTCGGTCGCGTCGGGGTTCCAGACAAAGGGCTGGTCGGTGGTCACGACCTGGACCAGGTCGCGGCCCACCATGCCTGCCGAGGCCCGCGCCTTGGCGACCACGTCGCGCGGGTCGGCGTCCACGGTGGACAGGTAGCCGCGCATCGCGCCCAGGCGGCGGATGTGCCGGGTCAGGGCGCGCGTGTCCACTTCGGAGATGCCGATGATGTCGTGGCGGCGCAGGAAGTCTTCCAGCGTCGTCTGCGCCCGCCAGCTGCTCGGCAGCGGGCTGAACTCGCGCACGACGAAGCCCTCGACGTGCGGCTGCCACGACTCGAAGTCTTCTTCCGTGACCCCGTAGTTCCCAATATGGGGGTAGGTCATCACGACGATCTGGCCTTTGTAGGAGGGGTCGGTCAGGACCTCCGGGTAGCCCGTCAGACCCGTGTTGAAGACCACCTCGCCTCCCCGTTCGCCCGTCGCGCCAAACGCGACGCCCTCGAAAATCGCGCCGTCTTCCAGCGCCAGAATGGCTCGCGGCCGGGCCTCGCTCATGTCTCACCCCTGTCCTTTCCTCGGCTGGTCGTGACATTGTCGTGACAAAACAAGGCTCGAAGCCGGGGCGGGGCCGGTCGGCCAGACCTTCCTGGCCCACCCGAGTCCCCGTCGCTTCGAGCGCGTCGCGCCGACTGCCTATCCTATTCGCTATATTCTAAAGTCGATTCGCGGTGGGCACAAATTCTGGTGCCACCTCCAAATCGCCAAATGTTTGACAAAGGCTGTCTATGCGCCTACCATTTTAGTAGGTATTTAGTAGTCATCTAGTAGTTACCTGTTCGCAGATAGGCTGGTATGGCAACGACAGACGTCGAGTGCGCTCGTCTGATTCTCGAAACCTTCCCGCACGCCATGCGCACGCTCGCCCATGACATGCGGGATGTGCCGCACGGGCTGGGAACCGTTCCCCAGTACCGCATCCTGGCCTACCTCCACCACCACGGCCAGGATACCATGGGCGGCCTGGCCGAGCGCCACAGCGTCACCATGCCCACGATGACCAAGATCGTGGCGGGGCTGGTGGACAAGGGCCTGGTCCAGCGGGAGGCTGACCCGCGCGACCGCCGTGTGGTGCGGCTCCGTCTCACTGAGACGGGCGACAGCCTGTTTATGGACTTGCGCGCGCGCATGGAGGCGCGGCTGGCGAGCCTCATGGCGGCGATGGACGACGAGGAACGTGCCGCCCTGAGTCACGGCCTGCGAGCCTTGCAGCGCGCCATTGTCGCTGCCGCCAGCGATGATCTGGCCCCCAAGGAGACTACCCCCGCCTGTTAGTAGACCCAGGAGCCGCTATGCCCCAGCCATCCCCCACCCCGCTCCCCATGCTGCCGGGCGACAACTACGATGTCCCCGCTCCCGCCGTCAACGCCTTTGACGACAAACTCGACCTGACCGCCATCCGCCTGCCCACCGAGAACAATACCACGCTCCAGGCCATCCTGGAACGGGTCAACGCCGACGCCGAGCTATTCGCCTGGTGGCATGCCGCCAACACCAACGCCGTCAAGCGGCTCGGCATGAGCGACCACGGCCCGGTCCACGTCCAACTCGTCGCCAATGTGGCCCTGCGCCTGCTGCGCGCCATCGTCGGGTCCGGTGTCGCGCCCAGCATTGTCACCGACTACAGCCTGACCGACGCCGATGCCGAGGTCGTCGTCGCGCTGACCGCGCTGCTCCACGACGTGGGCATGTCCATCCACCGCATTGACCACGAGCACTTCAGCCTGTTCCTGGCCTCCACCAAGCTCAAGGAACTCCTGGACGGCATCTACATGCCCTTCGCCGCGACCATCGTGCGGTCCGAAGTCCTGCACGCCATCATCGCCCACCGCAGCAATGGCCGCCCTCTCACCCTTGAAGCCGGCGTGGTGCGCGTGGCCGACGCACTGGACATGGCGAAGGGCCGCTCGCGCATCCCCTTCGAGGCCGGCCAGGTCAACATCCACTCGCTGTCGGCAGCGGCCGTCGAAGGCGTCAGCATCGAGGCGGGTGAGATCAAACCCATCCGCATCGCCATCACCATGAGCAACTCCGCCGGCATCTTCCAGGTGGACGAACTGCTGAAGGAGAAACTGCGCGGGTCAGGCATCGAAGATTATGTCGAGGTCGAGGCCCACGTCGAAGGCGACACGGAGAAGCGGCTATTGCAGGTGTTCCGGTTCTAAGAAGTAGTCAGTAGTCAGTATCCAGTAGACAGTACAGATTACGAACTACTGACTACTGACTACCGACGACTGACTACCGACTACCGACTACTCTCTACTCCTGAGCTTGCTCCGCGCCGCTAGGATGCGCTGCACCGCCGTGATGTTGGTCCCGAGCGCCAGGGCCAGCAACACCACCTGCAGCAGGCGCTCGTCGTAGGCCGCCACGGCCAGGCCGATGATGAAGACGACCATCCGCTCCAGCCGCGTGAACCAGCCCTCTTTCATCTGCAACCCCAGCCCCTCCGCCCGCGCCCGCGTGTAGCTGACCATCAGCGACCCGACAATGGTCAGGTAGATGAGGACGGGCTCCAGGGTGTGCGGCGGCGTGGTCGTGATGTACCAGTAGAGCAGCCCCAGGTAGAGCGACGCCTCGGACAGCCGATCCAGCGTCGAGTCGAGAAAAGCGCCG
>CAZFUK010000701.1:0-3008 GCA_964522005.1 uncultured Anaerolineales bacterium
GACACGGCAGGCCAGTCAGCGTTGACGGCGGATGAGATTGCCGGGCTGCGGCTGTTCATCGGCAAGGCGGAGTGTACCAAGTGCCACAACGGGCCGCTGTTCACCAACAACGACTTCCACAACACGGGCGTGCCGCCTCGCGCCGGGCTACCCGAGGATATGGGCCGCGCCACGGGGGCGCCGGGTGTCCTCAAGGATGAGTTCAACTGCCTGAGCCGCTACAGCGACGCCGGCCCGGATGACTGCGGCGAACTCCGGTTCATGACGGCGACGGGGCATGAGTTGGAAGCGGCCTTCAAACCTTCATCGCTGCGCAACATCGCCCAGACCGCGCCCTACATGCACGCCGGGCAATTCGCCACCCTGCGCGACGCGCTGAACCACTACAACCAGGCCCTGCCAGGGCCGCACGGCCACAGCGAGTTGAACCCGCTCAAGCTGTCGGAGCGCGAGTTGGCCCAGTTGGAGGCCTTCCTCCGCTCGCTCAGCGGCCCGCTCGCCGCCCCGTCGGAACTACTCACCGCGCCGAAGTCACTCACGACGACACGTCCCTAAGGACACAGGAGACAAGCATGGCTGCCCGAACACCGTCTACGCCCTCTACGACCACTCAGACCGAGCGTGTGATTGCCTTTGTCGTCTATCCAGGGCTGACGCTGCTGGACCTGGTGGGGCCGCTCCAGGTGTTGCGCGGGTTGCCCGCGCCGTACCGCACCCTCACCGTCGGCGAGCGGCTAGAGACCGTGGCTACCGATACCGGCCTCCAGATTCGCCCCGAGGCGACCTTCACGGACATGCCGCAGCCCTTCGTGGTCATCGTCCCAGGCGGCGGCCTACCGACGATCCGCGCCATGGGGAACGCGGCCATCCGCGACTATCTCCAGAACGCCGCCCAAACGGCCGAGGTAGTCGCGTCGGTGTGTACCGGCGCGCTGATTCTCGGCGCGGCGGGCCTGCTGGAAGGGCGGCCGGCGACGACGCACTGGGCGTTTGCCCACTACCTGGAACGGTTAGGCGCCCACTATGTGCGTCAGCGGTGGGTCGAGGACGGCCCTGTCATCACGGCCGCCGGTGTGTCCGCTGGTATTGACATGGGCCTGGCCCTGGCCGCCCGCCTGACCGACCCGGCCGCCGCGCGCCGGGTGCAGAACGCTATCGAGTACGATCCCCACCCGCCGCAGGGCGGTATGGATTACCGCGAGGTGGACGCGGTCCTGGCCGAGGCGATGCAGGACGAGGCCAGGCTGGCGCAACAGCACGCGGCGATGCGCGAGGCGCTGGCCGAGCGCCCCGACTTGCAGGCCCGACTTGGGTTAGTGTAGGCCCAGGACCGACAACAGCGTGTGTCACTGAGGACGAGGGAACGGCTGGCCGTTCCCTCGTTGTATTTGAGAAGCCGCCACGCTGGGCCGAATTGGAGTATAATTGAGGGTGAGCGGTCTGGCATTCAATTTGCTATCGCAGTCAGTTGGCATTGATTCCGTTGGAGGAGACCGAGAAGACCGATGAATAAACGACAAGCTCGCCTGCGGGCGATTGCTATGCTGCGGCGGCGCGACCGACAGGCGCCCAGGCGGGGCGGCCAGTCCTGGTGGCTGTTCCTCGTCGCCGCCGTGGTGGGCGTGCTCCTGCTCACGCCGATCCTTTTCGTCACCGCCACGACGGCAGCCGCCGCCGGCAGCGCGCTGGTGGTGTATAACGCCTTCGAGGCGGAGGTGCGCGACGGGATGGGCAAGATCAACACCATCCGCGACCGCGACCTGTTTGAGAGCACGCGCATCTACGACCGCAACGGCATTCTGCTCTACGAGATTGTGGACCAGGGCCGCCGCACCCCCGTGAGCCTGGACGAGGTGCCCAAGGTCGTCATTGACGCCACCGTCGCCACGGAAGACGACACCTTCTGGGAGAACCCCGGCTTCGACCCGCCCTCGATTGCCCGCGCCTTCTACCAGAACTTCAGTGGTGGCCGCATCGTGTCCGGCTTCAGCACGATTACGCAGCAGTTGGTGCGCCACGTGGCCTTCGACTACGAAGAGCGCGTCGGCCAGAGCTACGAGCGCAAGGTCAAGGAAGTGGTGCTGGCCTGGGTCATGACGCAGCGCATGGGCAAGCGCGAGATTCTCCAGACCTACCTGAACGAGATCTATTACGGCAACCTGTCCTACGGCATCGAGGCGGCGGCCAAGACCTTCTTTGGCAAGTCAGCGCGCGACCTGAACCAGGCCGAGGGCACCTTCCTCGTCGGCCTGCCCCAGTCGCCCCTGGACATGGACCCCTTCACCGAGGCCGGCTATAAGCGTGCCCGTGCCCGCCAGCAGACGGTTCTCTCGCTCATGGTGCGCCACGGCTATCTAACCGAGGCCGAGGCCGACCGCATCTTTGACCAGGGGGTGAACCTGGTGCCCGAGGACAAGCGCCAGGTCAGCCTCATCGCGCCGCACTTTGTGACCTACGTGCGCCAGCAGTTAGAGGACCGCTTCGGCGTGGACCGCGTCAATCGCGGCGGCCTCCAGGTGACGACGACGCTCGACCTGCGCATGCAGGAGATGGCCGAGAATGTCGCCCGCCAGCAGGTGGCGCAACTCGCCAAGCAGCATGTGACCAACGCGGCGGTCGTGGCGCTCAAGAACGACACGGGCGAAATCCTCTCGATGGTCGGCAGCGTGGATTACTGGGATGCCACCATCCAGGGCCGCGTCAACGTGGCGGTCAGCGAGCGCCAGCCCGGCTCCTCCATCAAGCCGATCACCTACGCGGCGGGCATTGAACGCGGCGTGACACCAGCCGACATCATCTGGGATGTCAAGATGAAGGAGAAGCTGACAAATAACGAGTTCTACGAGCCCAAGAACTACGACGAGAAGTGGCACGGCCCGGTGCGGATGCGCACTGCCCTGGCGAACTCGTACAACATCCCCGCCGTCAAGATGATCAAGCGCGTAGGCGTACAGGAGACGATTGACGCGGCGCACCGCCTGGGCATCAACGGGCTGAATCGCGGCACC
>CAZFUK010000702.1:0-3007 GCA_964522005.1 uncultured Anaerolineales bacterium
ACACGCCGACGGCGACGACAACGAGCACGCCGGTCTGCGTCTACCCGTCGCCGACGAGCACGCCGTTTGGCGCGGCGACACCGACGAACACACCCATCGGCGGCCCGACACCCACTGCGACGCCCACCTGTGTCTACAGCACCGCCACGCCTGAGACGACGCCGACGGTGACGCCGACCTCTCCGACGGCTCCGACCGTCACCGAGACGGCGGTTCCAGGCACGACGCCCACGCCCACTGAGACGCCGCAGGGCGGCATTGAGACGGTCACGCCGGCGCCTTCGGTCACGCCGACCGAGACGGCCAAGCCTGAGGCGACGGTGACGCCCACCGAGACGCCCGTCCCGTCCACCCTACCTTCGGTCACGCCCACCGCGACGCTGAGCGTGCCGACCGGCACGGCCACCTCGCCGGCCTACCCCGGCCCGTCGGTGACGCCGACCGGAACGCTGCCGGCGTACCCCGGCCCCTCGGTGACGCCGACGCTGTTGCGCCCGACGGGCACGGCGACCGCGCCCGCCTCGACGGTGACGCCTACTGGCACGCCTGTGCCGAGCCGCACGCCCACCGGCACGGTGACGAGCACAGCCACCAGTACGTACACGCCGACCTCAACCACGACGAGCACGCCGGTGTGTGTCTACCCGTCGCCGACGAGCACGCCCTTCGGCGCGCCGACGGCCACCAATACACCCATCGGCGGCCCGACGCCCACGGCCTCGCCTACCTGTGTCTACAGCACGGCGACGCCGCAGCAGACCCCGACGCCCACTCTGACCCCCGGCCGGACGGCGACCGAGGTCCGGCCCGGTCTGGAGACGGCGACGCCGTCGGCCGGCGTGACACCCACGGCCACCACGGCCCCCGGGGTCAGCCCCACCGCCACGACGGCGACCTCCAACCAGGCCAGCCCGACGCCGACCACGCCGACCTCGCGGCAGCAAGACGTGAGTCCGACACCGCCGCCCGCCGCCGCGACCATCACGGCCACGCCGAACCCGCTCTCGACGCCGCTCCTGCCGGTCACCGGTGACCTGGACGACGCCGTCGGCGGCCCGCGCTCGCCGGCCGCACTGGTCGCTGATCCGGCCGGGGCGAGCGGCTGGCTCAGCGCGGGCGCAATGCGCATCCCCGTCCAGACGCTCGACCTGACCGAGGACATGGGCCGCGCCTCAGGCCGCCGCGCCGCCGTCTGGCTCAATCGGCAGGGTGATGCGCGGGTGACGTGGGACATCCAGCGTAACCGCCAGTGGCCCACGCCGCAGGTTGGCGACGACCTGAGCCTGTCGCTCAACGGCCGCGAGTTCGCCTACCGCGTCAGCCTGGTGGAGGACGTACCCGCCAACTGGGCCGACCGCCCGCTGGAGAACACCGCGCCGGGTGACCTGGCGGTGGTGGTCACAGCCGGCGCGACCCGGCTGGTGATCTGGGCCGTGCCTGCCTGGCGCTAATAACGACGAAGGACCAAGGACCAAAGGCGAAGGACCGAGGACGCAATTTGGTCCTTGGTCCTTCGTCTTTGGTCCTCCACATTGCCTCCCGCGCCGAGCGGTGGTATACTTTGCCCAGGAGACTGACCTTATGCCCCTAGACCTGGCGACGGTGGAGCAAGTCGCGGAGTTAGCCAAACTGGGCCTGACCAGCGAGGAGAAGGCTAAGTTCACCGAACAACTGTCCGCCATCCTCGACTACGCCGCCCGCCTCCAGACGGTGGATACCAGTGCGGTGGCGGTGACGGCGACGATGGGCGGGCTGGAGAACGTGATGCGGCCGGACGAAGCCCGGCCCTCGCTCAGCCAGGCCGATGTCCTCGCCAACGCGCCGCGCTCCCAGGCGGGCCAGTTCCAGGTGCCCGCCATCCTCGACTAACCCTTACTGTTTTGACTTCCCTGGAGTCCTGAGTGGAATTGCACGCTCTGACCATTCACGCTGCTCGCGCCGCGCTCCAATCGGGTGACCTCACCTCCGTAACCCTCACCGAGAGCCTGCTCAACCGAATCTACGCGGTCGACAACCAGGTCCGCGCCTATCTCTCCGTCACGCCCGAGGTGGCGCTGGAGCAGGCGGAGGAGGCCGACCGACGCCGCGCGGCGGGCGACTCGAGTCCCCTGCTTGGTATCCCTTTTGCTCTTAAGGATGTCGTCTGCACCGAGGGCCTCACCACCACGTGTGGCTCGCGGATTTTACATAATTTTATCCCGCCCTATGACGCGACGGCCTACCGCAAGCTGCGCGAGGCGGGCGCGATTCTGCTCGGCAAGACCAACATGGACGAGTTCGCCATGGGGTCGTCCACCGAGAACTCGGCCTTCTTCACCACGCGCAACCCCTGGGACCTGGCGCGGGTGCCGGGCGGGTCGAGCGGCGGCTCGGCGGCGGCGGTCGCGGCGGACGAGTGCGTCTTCGCCATCGGCACCGACACCGGCGGCAGCATCCGCCAGCCGGCCTCGCTGGTGGGGATTGTGGGGCTGAAACCCACCTACGGGCGCGTGTCGCGCTTCGGCCTGGTCGCCTACGGCTCGTCCCTCGACCAGATCGGCCCGCTCACCAAGGATGTCACCGACGCCGCGCTGGTGCTGGGGGCGCTGGCCGGGCACGACCCGCTCGACTCGACCTCGCTACCCGCGCCGGTGCCGGCCTACCAGGACGCCCTACGCGCCGACATTCGCGGGCTGCGCGTCGCCGTACCGAGGGAGTACTTTGTCGAGGGCATGGAGCCGGGCGTGGAACGCGCCGTGCGGGACGCGATCCAGACCCTGGCCGGGCTGGGGGCGGAAATCGGGGAAGTCTCCCTGCCGCATACCGAGTACGCCCTGCCGACCTACTACATCATCGCGCCGGCCGAGGCGTCGGCCAACCTGGCCCGCTATGACGGCGTCCGCTACGGCCACTCAGCGGCCAGCCCGTCGGACATCTGGGACCTGTTCCGCACCACGCGCGACGAGGGCTTTGGGCCAGAGGTCAAGCGGCGCATCATGTTGGGCACCTACGCCCTGTCGGCGGGCTA
>CAZFUK010000703.1:0-2996 GCA_964522005.1 uncultured Anaerolineales bacterium
CGCATAGCGCTCTCCTTGTCCTGGCTCGTCTCGCGTGTCCAGCCCTCAGTGTAGCTGCCTTTGCCGCCATTCACATCCCCCATGTGGGTGAAAGGCCGTCCACCACCCGGCTGTCAGCCAACAAGAACAGGTGGATGCTCTGAGAGAACATCCACCTCGGTTGTGTCGCCCCGACTGAAGGCGGGCCTGATGGGCGCTGTGCGCCGTGCGTTCCTCTTCAGGGACGCGAGAGACAGCCGTCGGCGTAGGCCGAGTGCGAAGCCTCCCTATGGGACGTTCGGCCACCGGCCCACTAGCCCCGCCTTCAGTCGGAGGCTAGTTATGCCGCCCGCGCGAACTGCGCCATCACTTCGGGCGCGCCGGCGTCGAAACCGACCACGTCCAGCATGCCGCCGTCGTTCGGGTCGGCCAGGCTGAAGCCGTTGGAGGTCATCGCGACGACGATCAGCTTGGCCGGGATGCCCATCCGCTGGCGGTACTGCTCCAGCGCCTGGACGGGGTGGACCGCCCCGGCCCACGTCTCGGCATCGGTGTAGACGACGAAGACGTCCACCTCGGCGCGCTGCTGGAGCGCCCAGAGCATGGGCAGGGCGCAGTCGGTCGCCCCCATCGGGACCGCCGCCATGGTCCGAACCACATCGTCCAGCCGCTGGCGGGGGCTGATGCTCAGCGGGACGAGCTTGTGCGAGAAGCCCAGCACGCTGTGGCGCCGCTCGACGGCCGCCGTGATCAGCGTCATGGCCCCGGCCGCGACACGCGGCGTCAGGCCAGGAACACCGGCCACCGTTCCGCCGTCCATCGAGCCGGACACGTCCACCGCCAGCAGCCAACGCTGCTTGGTCGGTACGACGTTCTGGAACGTCTGGTAGAAAGCGGCGTCCAGCGCGTCCACCACCTGGCTCACCGGCGTCCAGGTGTGCTGACCGCGCTCGCCGCGTCCCTGGCTGTAGGTCTTGAGGGCCGACAGGACGGCGATGGGGTGGACGCGCGCCTGGCGCAGCCGCGCCGCGTCGCCCAACTGGGCGGTCACCGCGCGGGCGGCGGCGCTGCCCGGCGTCAGCAGCCCGACGCGCGTCAGCGTCGCCAGGTTGCGGATCAGGGCCGTCATGGGCATGTCGTCCAGCAGCGCGGCCCAGACCTCGGCGCGCGTCAGCCACTCGGTCGGCACGGCCTCGCGGGGCAGGCGGTAGTCGCGGATGAGACCCGCCACCTCGGCCGCGTTGGGCGCGCGCTTGACGCGCTCGGCGGCCCAGACCAGCCGCAGCACCGGGTCCGGGTGAGGCTCGGCGCCGACGCCCTCCCAGCCCTTGACCATCCAGTAGAACAGGCTGTTGCGCGTCGCGTCCTCCGTCTTCGGGTGGGCCAGGCGCAGCAGGTCGCGGTGGCCCCAGCCGTCGCGCTGCTGGTACTTGACTGCCTGGTAGGCCAGCCGATCGCCTGGCTGGTCCAGGTACCAGGCCGCCACGGCGCGGCGCAGCCCCCGCCCCCAGCCTCGGAACTGCTCGACGTACTGGGCGAAGTGGAACAGGTGCGTTCCCGTGCGGCAGACGCGCGGCAGGGCGTCGAGGGCGGCGCGGCGGGTGGCCGGGTCGCCGTGGGCGGCGGCCAGCGCCAGGGCGAAGAGGGCCGGATCGTTCTTGGGCGCACGGCCCGCCTCCGACACCTCAACAATCCTGGTGACCACACGCGCCCCGTCGGCCTTGACGCAGCGCAGGACGGCCTGGGCGTTGTCGAGGGTCAGCGCCTGCTCCTCGATGTAGTACGTCCCGCCCTCGGTCCCCAGGACCAGGAAGCGGTCGAGCCGCGCCCAGTCGTCCAGGGGGAAGGCGTAGCCGCCGGCCGAGTTGGGGACCATGCCCCGGCCCGGCATGGGCTGGCTCTGGGGTGTCTGACGGGTGTTGAACTGACGAAGCACGCGCATGACTAAACCTCCTTAGAGACGGGCAAGGTGTGTGTATCGGGTAGGTCGTCTTCAGCGATAACCGATACGCGCCGGCCCGGTGTGGCAGCGGCGGGACTCGAACCCGCGACCAGTTCATAAGTATGATGATAACCCTCACGCTCCGGCCCTAGAAGGGCAAATGTTCCGCAGAGGGAACCGCTCTACCAACTGAGCTACGCTGCCAAGAATCGCGGGTGGGACTCGAACCCACAACACCGGGTTTGCAAGCCGGTTCCTCAGCCCTTCGGTTCCGCGACAAAGGGGTACGGGCAAGGGGTGCGTATCGGGGTTGGAGTTATGGTTTGCAGCCATAGACGATAACCGATACGCGCCGGCCCGGTGTGGCGACGGCGGGACTTGAACCCGCACCTCACTCTAGCAGAGTGTGCTCCTACCTGGTAATCCTCAAGCCACGGCCCCCGCAGAGGCAAGAATTGTCGAGGAATTGAGCTACGTCGCCAAAGGCGTGGGCAAAGAGTGCGGTTGGTGGTTCGGCGGTCACACCGCCGCGCAATCTCCGGTTGCGACACCAGGGTGGAGGATAACCCAACGGCTGCGGCCCACGTCTGGCAGTATACCAGACCCTGGCTTCTTGCGCATCAGTCAAGAATATGATTATGGGTCATCTGTCGGTATGACATCCTAATGGCGGCCTGGAAGATGCAGACCGGGGAGGGTTAGGCAGAGAGGGGAAGAAGCGGTATAGTTTGCATGACGACCGTGTAGGGGCATCGAAGCTTATGACACCTTCAACCTTTACCCGCGACCGGTTTACCTGGCTGGCCTACCTGATGCTGGGCTACTACGCCTACCTGCTCAACGTCTTCGGCCCGCTGATGCCCTTCCTCCGCGCCGAGTTGGGCCTGTCCTACACCGAGGGCAGCCTGCACTTTAGCGCGTTCGCCGTCGGGATGCTGCTGGCCGGGGCGGTGGGCGACCGCCTGGCGCGGCGGCTGGGGACGTACCGTGTGTTCTGGGCGGGGGCGGCGGGCATGGCGCTGGGGACGGTCGGGCTGGCCGTCGGGCGGTCACCCTGGCTGACAGTGCCAAGCGC
>CAZFUK010000704.1:0-2988 GCA_964522005.1 uncultured Anaerolineales bacterium
CGGTCCTCGTCCACATCGGTAATCGCCCCACACGCATCACACACCAGGTGATAGTGGCGCTGGCCGTGGTGGACGGTGAACCGCTGCGCGGCATCGCCCAGGTAGGCGGGCCGCGCCAGCCCCAACTCGGTCAGGATGTCGAGGGTGCGGTAGACCGTGCTCAGACCGAGAGCCGGGTAGACGGCCAGCCCACGCTCGTAGACCTCCTGCGGGCTGGCATGGCACAGGCCCGTCTCCAGCACGTAGAGCACGGCCAGCCGGGGGCTGGTCAGTTTATAGCCCGCGCCCTGGAGGGCGGCGGCCAGGGGGCCGTGGCGCACGGTCTCAAAAAGGTCGTCTGTCATAGCTGTTTCTAGCTGAGAAAGAATTTCAATTACGGCCTAATCATAAACCAGGCGGGGGCAAAAGTCAAATCAGAGTGAGAAACATTGTCAATTACGCCGGGCGCCTCTTCCGATTTCCTCGTTCACGGATCCATGTGAGGTATAATTGGTGGACTGTTGTTAGCACGCGCCGCCAGACGGCGTGGCGAGAGCCGCCATGGCGTTTAGGCCACGGGGCCAGGGCAACCGCCGTCGTACCGGAGCCAAGCATGAGCGAGACACCTATTCGAGTCGGGGTCATTGGGGCGGGCGCCAACACGCGCGACCGCCATATCCCCAACCTCCAGGCGTTGCCAGGGGTGGAAATCGTCGGCGTCGTCAACCGCAGCCGCGCCTCGTCGGCGCGGGTGGCCGAGCAGTTCGGCATCCCGCGTGTCTACGACCACTGGACGGACCTCGCCCAGGCCGACGACCTCGACGCCGTGGTCATCGGCACCTGGCCTTACCTCCACGCCCCGGCCACCCTGGCCGCGCTGGCGGCGGGCAAGCACGTCCTGTGCGAAGCGCGCATGGCGATGAACGCGGCCGAAGCGCAGGCCATGTGGGAAGCCTCTCGCGCCCGCCCCCACCTCGTCGCCCAACTCGTGCCCGCGCCTTTTACCCTCCCTGTGGACCAGACCGTCCGCCGCCTGCTGGCCGAGGGCTACCTGGGCGACCTCCTGGCGATCAATGTCCAGTTTGGGCAGGGCTTCCTCGACCCGCATAGCCCGCTCCACTGGCGGCAGGACTTCGACCTGAGCGGCCTCAACGTGATGACCCTCGGCATCTGGTACGAGACCCTTCTGCGCTGGGTGGGCGAGGCAACGCGCGTCACGGCGATGGGCCAGGTGTATGTCAAGACCCGCCGCGACGAGACAGGCGCACTGCGGGCGGTGCGGGTTCCCGAACACATTGACGTGCTGAGTGAGATGGCCTGTGGCGCCCAGGCCCATTTCCAGGTGTCGAGCGTGGCGGGCTTCGGGCCGGGCCTGGACATCTGGCTATTTGGCTCCGAGGGCACCCTCCGCTTCCGCGAGAACAAGCTGTGGGGCGGGCGGCGTGGTGAGGACGGCCTGCGAGAGGTCGAGATACCGGCTAAAGAGCGGGGCGGCTGGCGCGTCGAGGAGGAGTTTGTCAACGCGATTCGCGGGCTGGAGCCGGTCAAGCTGACGACGTTCGCCGACGGCGTGAAGTACATGCGCTGGACCGAGGCCGTGGCCCGCAGCCTGGCCGAAGGCCGCGCGCTTGCGCTGTGACCTGGGTACACATGATGGACAAGTCTACGACGGACAACCGGATCATCCTGCTGATGGGCACGCACTCCTATCGCGGCAACGCCTTTGTCCAGGCCGCCGAGCGGCTGGTGCTGGAGATCGTCAAGGCGCTGGACATGCCCAAGCCGCTGGCCGACTACTGGCAGGCGACGCTCCCCCTGGACTACAAGCTGCCCGACAAGGCGGTCAAGGACCTGGTGGCCTATGTCCGCCAGCATCCCGTGCGCAGCATCCTGAGCGTGGACGACAGCGCCACCGCCATCGCGGCCCGCGCCTGCGAAATCCTTGGCCTGTCCCACAACGCCCCCGACGCGGTGGTCGCCGCGCGCGATAAGGCGGTGATGCGGGACCGGCTGACGGCGGGCGGCGTCCCCGGCCCGCGCTATCAGCTCTACCACACGGCTGACGACGCGGCGGCCATCGCGCCGGGGGTCGCCTATCCCTGCGTCGTCAAACCCACCACCCTCTCGGCCAGCCAGGGCGTCATCCGCGCCAACGACCCCCAGGAGTTCGTCGCGGCCTTCAACTGCACGCGGGCCATCATCCTGGGCGCGGGCGGCGAGCCGGGCATGAACCGCCAGGGACACATCCTGGTCGAGGAGTACATTGACGGCGTCGAGGTCGCGCTGGAGGGCATCCTGGCGCGGGGCGAGTTGAAGCCCCTGGCCCTCTTCGACAAGCCCGACCCGCTGGTCGGCCCCTACTTCGAAGAGACGATTTATGTCACCCCCTCGCGGCTGCCCCAGCCCGTCCAGGCGGCCATCCTGGACTGCACGGTGCGCGCCTGCGCCGCCCTCGGCCTGCGGGAAGGGCCGGTCCACGCTGAGTTGCGCATCAACTCGGCCGGCCCGTGGATCATCGAGGTCGCGGCGCGCTCGATTGGCGGGCTGTGCTCCAAGATTCTGCGCTTTGGGACGGAGGACCTGTCGCTGGAAGAGCTGATTATCCGCCAGGCGATGGGGCTGGACGTGGGCGCGCTCCAACGCGAGGGCCGCGCGGGCGGCGTGATGATGATCCCCATTCCAGGGGCCGGCGTGCTCAAGGGGGTCGAGGGCCTGGACGACGCGCTCGCCGTGCCCGGCATCGAGGAGATTGACATCACCATCGCCGTCAACCACCCCGTCGTCCCACTGCCTGAAGGCTCCAGCTATCTCGGCTTTATCTTTGCCCGAGGCGAACGTCCTGACGAGGTGGAAGCTGCTTTGCGCGAGGCCCACCGCCGGCTCCACTTCACCATCGTCCCGCATATTCGGCTGCTGGCCTAAGCGGATGGGGACTGGGGGGAGAGCCTCCGACCGGGCGAGCAGTCCGGTGGGAGGCTCTCCCTTTGCCGGGCGGTTTGATTTTATCAG
>CAZFUK010000705.1:0-2979 GCA_964522005.1 uncultured Anaerolineales bacterium
GCCGCGTACCGCTCCACCTGCGCGGCGAACACGACTTCCCCGTCCCGCCGCTCGGCCTGCCCCCTCGGACGGACGACCGGCCGACTACCGACTACCGACTACTGACGACCGACTACGCCTCCCGCATCACGCAGTATGACGCGGTGCGGCTGTTCATCGAGCGGGCCGTGGCGGTCAAGCCCGACTTCGCGGTGACCAACGCCAACGCGCCTGCTGTGGCCGAGATCTGCTATCGGCTGGATGGGCTGCCGCTGGCGATTGAGCTAGCGGCGGCGCGCGTACGCCTCCTGCCGCTGGGGGCGATGCTGGGGCGGTTGGACCAACGGCTGAAGCTGCTGACCGGGGGTACTTGCACGGCCGACCCTCAGAAGGGCGGCGCTGGCTGGAAGCGGGGCTGGCGCAAACCAGGGGTCTTGACTATGGGCCAATCCGAGCGAGGGCGCTGATGGCCGCCGTTTGGCTCGACAACGGACAAAGGGATAATTCCGCAACACGTGCTATGAGTGAAGAGAGTGTCGCGCTATGCTGACGTCATTGAGTGTTGGCTGGCGCAGGCCCGCACCCAGATGGGTGCTCCCGTCTTTGAAACCGCCTTAGCCGAAGGGCGAGCCATGCCGCTCGACGTGGCGGTCGCCTATGCGCTAGAGGGGACGTTGGACAGTGGATGATACAGTGGATCACGTGGAACGGGTGCGCCGGCTGTGCCTGGGCCGGCCGGGGACAAGCGAGAAACTCTCCCACGGCGAGCCGACCTTTTTCGTCGGCAAGAAGGTCTTTGCTATGTTCGCCAACAACCACCACGGCGACGGCCATATTGCCGTGTGGCTGCCCGTGCCGTCGGGCATGCAAAGCAGCCTGATCCAGTCCGACCCCGAAGTCTTCTTCAAGCCGCCCTATGTCGGCCATCGCGGCTGGGTCGGTATCGAACTGGCGCGCATCAGTGATGCCGACCTGGACTTCCACATCCAGGTGGCCTGGGAACTGGCCGCGCCGAAGCGGTTAGTGGCTGGTCTGCACCAGCAGATTAGCGGGAGTGATGAGATGGCGAACAAGTCAATGGCTGAGACCACTGACGACTTTCCGAGGCTGGCCGCCCCGGCGCGGCGGGCGCTCGCCAATGCCGGCTACACCCGGCTGGAGCAGTTGGCCCAGGTCAGCGAGGCTGAAGTCATGCGGCTGCACGGGATGGGGCCAAAGGCGCTGGAGCAACTTCGCCTCGCCTTAAAGACCCAGGGGCGATCGTTTGCCGAGGCAAAATGCTGAGAAGGGTAACCCTTACTCCGTACCTCCTCGAATCAGTGTTCGACAGTCACAATATGCGCCTGGATCTTGCCGTCTACCGCCCCCGCGCCAAACTGCCGCGCAATGGCCTGGGCCGCGAAGGCAGTGGCTTCGCCGAGTCGGGCCGCGTCGAGCGCCTCGATCTCATTCCGGAGGGGTGTCCCCTGGCAGTAGGCAATGGCCGGGACATCGGGCGACGCGGCCTGGCTGCGGGCCGCCAGCGTCACTAACTGGGGCGACTGGCTAAACCCGGCCTGTGCTAGGTCTTGCGCGATGGTAGGCGCGTCATAGTAGCCGTGGGGCGTGCGCGCCAGGAAACGCGGTGGAGCGTGCGGAAAGAGGTCTGCCAGGGCTATCGTGACCACGTCGGCGAATTCGTTGTCTTCGATCCGATCCCACACGTTGAAGATGAACACGCCGCCCGGTTTGAGCACACGTCGCGCTTCTGAGAAGGCGCCGGGCTTATTGGGGAAGAACATGACCCCAAACTGGCACACCACCGCGTCGAATTCCGCCTCTCCGAACGGCAGGGCCATGACATCGGCTTGACGCCACTCCACGGGGCGCTGGGTGCCCACAGCCGCCGCGTGGTCGAGCATGTCTTGATTGAGGTCAGTCGCAACGATGGCGACACGGTCGGGTAGGACGGCGGCTAAAGAACGGGTCACAACACCCGTACCCGACGCTATTTCGAGGACGCGAGACAGGGGGCGCGACCGCAGCCGTTGCGCCAGGTCGGCGGCGTAGGGTTCAAAGATCAGCGGTACCAGATACTCGTCGTACAGCCTGGGGATCGAGCCAGTGAAGACCTTGTCGGTGTCGGACATGATGCCCTCTCGATGATTCCAAGGAAGGGGGAGCCGTAGGGGTGAGGTACCCTCGCTCGCCCTCCTCCATTTATCAGGAAGGGGACGGGGGAGAGGCAGAGGTTCAGAAAGTAGACGGGCGCAAACGCGGCCAGTGCCGCGCCCACTTGGAGCGCCAGCACCTGCACCCCCTGTCTGGGCGCCTGCGGCAACCACTTGAGGACGAAGAACGCCACGATGGGGACCTGACCGGCCATAAGTAGCTGAAAGAGATGCGCCGCAGTTCCCTCATCGGCCTCGCGGGTCACGCCGAACACAGCCACATGACCAAGCACGAGGGCCAGGGCGCCCAACGACATGGCGAGTGGCAAAAAGGCGCTGGGTCGGTGGAGGAGAAAGGTCTTCATAGTATCACTCCGCCCGGTAGACCTGGCACAGATAAGCACGGTGCGGAACCGAGCCGCTGACCGGGTCAATGGCGTCGTTGCCGATCAGCAGGTTGTAGTTGGCGCCGTCCGGGCCGAAGGGGTCATAGCCTGGCGCGCCAATCTCGGGGCAGGCCTGCCACCAGCCGTGCTGCCCGCACACCACGTTGGGGTGCAGGCTATCGTTCAGCTGTGCCCGTGCCCGAATGCTCCCCGCCGGCGTCTCAAGGCGCACCCAATCGCCGGGGCTAATCCCGCGCTCGGCGGCCGCCGCCGGATGCAGCTCGACCTCCGGGTCGAGTGCCTGCCGACGCAGACTCGGCAGCGCGCGATGCTGCGTCTCGCAGAAGAGCGTGTGCTTGGCGCAGGTGAGAACCAGCGGGAAGCGCTCGGCCAGGTCGGGCCGCGACAGCGGCCCCATGCGCGGCTCTTCGTATTCGGGGAGGGGCGGATAGCCGGCCGCCAAT
>CAZFUK010000706.1:0-277 GCA_964522005.1 uncultured Anaerolineales bacterium
GGGCTGGTGCGGCTCCAGGCGCCGGTGGACATCAGCGTCGACTCGTATCCGGGCGAGACGTTCCAGGGCACGGTGATCTTCATCTCGCCCCAGGCCGAGTTCACCCCGCGCAACGTCCAGACCCAGAGCGAGCGGGCCAAGACGGTCTTCGCCGTCAAGGTACGCATTCCCAACGCGGACCAACGCCTCAAGCCGGGCATGTTTGCCGACGCGCGGCTGGCCGGGGGGAGGTAAGCCATGCTGGAACGCATCCGCGCCCTCATCGTCAAGGAGTTCA
>CAZFUK010000706.1:287-2978 GCA_964522005.1 uncultured Anaerolineales bacterium
GATTGTGCGCGACCCGCGCACGCTGAGCATCGTGCTGATTCAGCCGCTGATGATGTTGCTCCTGTTCGGCTACGCCCTCAACACCACCGTGGACCACATCCCGACGGCAGTGGCCGACCAGGTGCGCGACCAGCGCAGCCGCGACCTGGTGCGCAGCCTGACCAACACGGGCTACTTCGATGTCGTGGCCGAGGTGCCCCACGCGGGCGCGGCGCGCGACGCCATTGACAGTGGCCTGGCGAAGGTAGCCTTTGTCATCCCGCCCGACTTTGGGGCGGACGTTCTGTCCGGCCAGCCGGCCCAGGTCCAGGTGCTCATTGACGGCTCCGACCCCAATGTGGCCCAGACCGCTCTGCTCACCTCCAGCACCATCGCCCAGGCGCGCGGCCTCCAGTTGCTCGGCCAGTCGCTGGGCCGGCCGGTCCGCCCGTCGCTCGACCTGCGGCCCACCGTGCTCTACAATCCGGGCCTGCTCAGCGCCAACTTCATGATTCCCGGCCTGATTGGCGTCATCCTCCAGATTCAGGCCGTGCTGCTGACCTCCTTCGCCCTGGTGCGCGAGCGGGAGCGCGGCACCCTGGAGCAGCTCATCGTCACGCCCATCCACTCGGCCGAACTCATCGTCGGCAAGCTCCTGCCCTACGTGGTCATCGCCTTTGTCCAGATCGGCGCGGCCCTCATCATGGGCCGCCTCGTGTTCGGCGTACCGGTCAACGGCAGCGTGGTCCTGCTCATGCTGCTGTCGCTGGTCTTCCTGTTCGGCGCGCTGGGCATGGGGCTGCTCATCTCGACCATCTCGCGCAACCAGGCCCAGGCCATGCAGATCACCATGCTCACCGTCATGCCGGCCATGCTCATCTCCGGCTTTATGTACCCCCGCGAGTCCATGCCGCGCCTGGTGCAGATACTCTCGTATGTCATCCCCCTGACGTACTTCCTCCAGATGCTGCGCGGCGTCATCCTCAAGGGCATTGGGCTGGACTACCTGCTGGGCCAGGTCGCCGCCCTGCTCGTCTTCGGCATCGTCATCGCCACCCTGAGTATCGTGCGCTTCCGGCGCACCCTGGAGTAAGCATGGCCGCCTGGAGCGAGAGCGCGGTGCGCACACGGGGCCTGACACGCCGCTTTGGCCGCGTCGTGGCCGTGGACGGTCTGGACCTGGACGTGGCGCGGGGCGAGATTTTTGGCCTGGTGGGACCCGACGGCGCGGGCAAGACGACGACGCTCCGCATGATCGCGGGCGTCCTCGCCCCCACCACCGGCACGGCCGAAGTGCTGGGGCTGGACGTGGCGCGTGAGGGGAACCGCGTGCGGCGGGGCGTGGGCTATGTCGCCCAACGCTTCGCCCTGTATGGCGACCTGACCGTGGCCGAGAATATGCGCTTCTTTGCCGATGTCTACGGCCTGGCGCGCGGGGAGTGGACCGCCTGGGCCGCCGACATCCTGGCCTTCAGCGGCCTGACCGAGTTCCAGGGCCGCCTGGCCGACAACCTGTCGGGTGGGATGAAGCAGAAGCTGGCCCTGTCCTGCGCGCTCATCCATCGGCCCCAGGTGCTGGTGCTGGACGAGCCGACGGCCGGGGTAGACCCGGTCTCGCGGCGCGACCTGTGGCGCATCCTCTACCGCTTGCAGGCCGACGGCTTCACCATCCTGCTCTCGACGGCCTACATGGACGAGGCCGAACGCTGCCACCGCGTGGGCCTGCTGGCGGGCGGGCGACTAGTGTCGGCGGGCACACCGGACGAACTGCGCACTGGTCTGCCGCTGACCATCCTGGAGATCAGCCTGGCCGACCCCAGCGCGGCGGACTTGCGCCAGGCGCGCGACCTGGCCCTCCAGACGTCTGTCACGCGGGGTGCGCAGCTCTTTGGCGACCGGCTGCACGTGGTCGTCGCCACCCCGGCGGACGGGGCCGCCGTGACGGAGGCCATCGCAGCCCGGCTGCCGGTCCAGCGCGCCGCCCCCATCACGCCCACGCTGGAGGACGTGTTCCTGGCCGCGCGTGGGCAATAGGCGCTCATGAACGAGACCTGACAGGTTTTCAAAACCTGTCAGGTCTGCCGTACCCCGAAGGGGGTACAGGAGGAGGCGCGTGGTGGAACGAGTAGCGGGTGAGGCGGCGGTGGAAGCGGTGGACCTGACCCGCCGCTTTGGCGACTTTACGGCGGTGGACCGCGTCAGCTTCCGCGTCGAGCCGGGCGAGGTCTTCGGCTTCCTGGGGCCGAACGGCTCCGGCAAGACAACGACCATCCGCATGCTGTGCGGCCTGCTGGCGCCGACGTCAGGCTCGGCCACGGTCCTGGGGCTGGACATCGTGCGCGACGCCGCCCGCATCAAGCGGCTGATTGGCTACATGAGCCAGCGCTTCGCCCTCTACCACGACCTGACCGTGGGCGAGAACCTGACCTTCTACGCCCGCGTCTACGGCGTGCCCCGCGCCGAGCAGCCGGGCCGCATCGCCGCCATGCTCGACCGCTTCGATCTGACCGCCCAACGGAGTACGCTGGTCGCCGCCCTCCCCGGCGGCTTACGCCAGCGCCTGGCCTTCGCCGCCGCCGCCCTCCACCAGCCCGCCATGCTCTTCCTGGACGAGCCGACCGCCTCGGCAGACCCGGCTGCCCGGCGCGGCTTCTGGGACATGATCTACGACGTGGCGGCCGGCGGCACAACGGTCTTCGTCACGACGCACTA
>CAZFUK010000707.1:0-2973 GCA_964522005.1 uncultured Anaerolineales bacterium
GCAGGCCGCCCGCCACCCGGCCCCGACCGCCGCCACGACCTCGGCTAGCCCCCGCGCGCCCAGTACCGTCGTATACTGGCCCGCGAAGCTGTGGTCGGCCAGGTCCTCCAGGGTGGCGGACGAGCGCACCGCCAGGGGTGTTGCCCTGTCGGCCAGAGTCGGTAGGGCCTCGCTTAGGGCGGCCACGAGGGCGGCGGGCGCGCGCAGGCCGTCGGCCAGGGCCTGGCGGAAGGCGTCCGTGGTCACACACAGGCCGGGCGGGACGGGAAAGCCGGCGGCCAGGAGTTCGCCTAGTGCGGCAGCCTTCCGCCCGACCAGCGGCGTGTCTGCCAGCCGAGCGTCCGACAGGGGCATGAGCAATGGCATACAGCCTCCCGGGGAGTTTAGACAGAATTAACTTAATTGACAGAATTCAACTCTGTCGCTTTGACTGACCCATTCTGCCAATTCTGTAAATTCTGTCGAAAAATCTTCGATTAGCGGGCGGCGCGAAGAGCAGGCTGGGGGTCGGCGCGCTGGGCCTGGGTCGTGGCGACCGGGGTCGGCGGGACGGCCAGCAGCGTCAGGACGCGCTCGCCCGGGTCGAGCTTGAGCAGCTTGTGGCTCTTCACCGTGGGGTCGAGTTCGAGGGGGATGCTCTCGGGGCGGACCGGCAGCAGGCGCGTGGTGGTGACAGCCCACAGCCCGGTCTTGGGACGGGCCAGGGCGAGGCCGACGATCTCGCGGCGGGTGACCGCCTGGCCCGGCGTCGGCTCGGCCGCCAGGCTCAGCGCGTGGGCGGGCAGGCGCTTAGCGTGGCCGTCGGCCGTCAGGACTACAATCTGGTCGCGGGTGCGGGTGGCCAAGACGCCCACCAGCCGCTCGCCCTTGGTCTTGCTGAGCTTGATCAGGCTCGTGCCCTGCACCGACAGGCTGCTGACGGCGACGCGCGCCAGGCGGCCGCTGTCGGTGGCCGCGACCAGGGCATCGTCGGGATTCGCGCCCAGGACGGCGCCGGGCCAGTTGGGCATGGGCCAGTCAAGGCGGGTGGGGCGGGGGCCTTCGATGGTCGGTCGGGCGCGCTCCAGGCTCAGGCCGCGCGCCAGGCCTTTGCTCGTCACCAGCACGAGGCGCTGCGCCTCGCGGATATCGGCCCAGCGGGCGACGGTGCAGATTTCCTCCCCCGGCTCCAGGTCGCGCAGGTCGGCGCGGGCGAAGCCGGCCTCCTGGAGGCTCGCCAGTTGGCGCTGCGAGGTCAGAATCAGGCGGTACTTCGAGGTGACCAGGAGCAGCGGGGCGTCGGGCGTGAGGGCCAGCGCGGTCTGCGGCTGGAAGTCGGGGTCGGGGTTGAAGTCGGCCAGGGACATGGGCTTGTCGCCGTGGGGCGCTTGAGGCGCGGTCAGGACGCGGTGGCCGCCGTAGAAGACCAGGGCCGGGCGGGCCGGCTCATCGCTGTGGTCGGCCTCCTGGAGGTCGAGGCGGCGCTTGAGCAGGTCCAGGTTGACCGGCGCGACGTTGGGCCGCTCGTAGCTCAGGTCGGCGTGGTGAGTCTGGCCCTTGCGGTGGGCCGTCGCGTCCATCTCGCCGTGTTCGATGCCGTGGCCGATGATGCCCAGGCCCGATGTCACGCTGCTGAAGATGTCAATGCTCCTCACCTTCTCCGCGCCGAACTTGCGGGCGAGCATCTGCTGGAAGACGGGGATTTGGGACGAGCCGCCCGTCCGGATGACCACGTCAATGTCGCGGGGCCGCAGCCCGGACCGCTGCACCGTCTCGTCAATCAAGGCGTCAATGGCGTAAATCTCAGGCTGAATGATGGTTTCGAAATCGAGGCGGGTGACCGGCTGGCGAAGGCTGAACTGGGGGGTCGCCAGGCGAATGTCGGTTTGGGGCAGTTCGGACAGGCGGCGCTTGGCGGCTTCGACCACCTCGAACAGGCGCAGGCCGTAGTTGCCGGTGACCAGGTCAATCAGGTTCTGGAGCTTGCGCGGCTGGCGCGAGGTGGAGGCCATCTCGCGCAGCATGCGCAAGCGCTCGGGCATCTGGAGTTCGATGAGCGCCTGCCAGTCGGCCAGGGTGTCGTAGATCCAGGTGGGCACGGGCAGGGGGGCATCCTTCGGGCCGTAGTCCGTCCCTTCGCCGAAGTGGGTCGTCATCTTGCCGCGCAGCAGCTTCTGGTCGAAGACGTCGCCGGCGATGGGCAGGCCACCTGTCGCCAGCACCGCGCGCCGCGTCCGGCCAATCTCCATGATGGTGATGTCCAGCGTACCGCCGCCGAAATCGAAGACCAGGATGCGCTGGTCGGCCTGGGCCTGGTCGGCGTAGTGGAAGGCGGCGGCGATGGGTTCGTACTCCAGGTAGACCGTCTCGTAGCCGGCGCGGAAGGCGGCCTCGATGAGGCGTTCCTGGGCTACGCGGTCGGCCTGGGGGTCGGTGGAGAAGCGCACCGGACGGCCCAGGACAATCTGGCCTAGCTCGCGGCCCAGCGCGCGCTCGGCGCGGCGCTTCGTGGCGTAGAGGTAGCTGGCGATGAGGTCTTCGAGGGGCAGGAAGAACTGGCCGACGACGGTGCCGGGGTACTGGGCTTCGCGCAGGGCCGTCTTGAAGGACAGGAACAGGCGGCCAGGCGAGAGGGTGTCTACCCAGGCGTAGACATCGCGGATGAAGGCGGGTAGCTCCGCGAAGACCATCTCGACCTCGCCCACCCAGACCTTTTCCAGGCGGATGGGTCGGCCGAGGTTCTGCTCGAAGTAGCGGTTGACGGCGGCGCGGCCGATGGCGAGGCTCTGGTCGTTGGTGACGTAGAGGGCGGTGCGGGCGACGGCAGGGTTGGCGTTGGAGGGGTCAATGGGGAGCAGGTTTACCTGGCGGCCATCGTAGACGGCCATGCCGGAGTTGGTGGTGCCAAAGTCCATTCCGACAATCATGGTCACTCCTCGGTAGTCAGTAGTCGGTAGACAGTAGTCGGTAGACAGTAGTCGGTAGACAGTAGTC